>NZ_JFGV01000028.1:0-60725 GCF_000612035.1 Photorhabdus aegyptia
GTGGCATCAGTCAGGTAATTATCCAGGCTAGCGGTTCCCCGCCAACTAACAATCACATCTTTCTTACTGGCAACATAAAACAGTTTGGTATCACCCTGCTTGTTGTTCCCCTTTTGTGAATCAATAAACTCCACCCGGGTATAACGTTCACTAAATGGTACATCGTAAACGACAGGTGTTGCCGACAATGCTTCCACTTTATAGGGCAATTTTGAAACATCGACCATTTGCCGGTTAAAAAAGTGTTTCACAGAGCCTTCAATATCAACATCCCCATCGGCATAAGCCAGCACGCTCATTAAACACTGGTTATAGGCATTCACAATGGAATACTCCTTCTGATGATGCAACAACAAAACCCAAGCTCTAAACGGACACACTTCCAATACATAGCGTTGATTTAACGGATGAACCTGATAGCCTTTTGGTTCCGGGTCCGGGAAATGATAAGGCGGTGGAATATCTTTAGAATCTTTCCAATCTTTAATCACCGGCAACCCATCACTAATCTGCCCGATAGTCACATAGCGATATTGATAGCCTTCGGCTTCCGCTTTCGGTTTTACTACCGAAGCCTCTTCACCGCGTATTTCCCGCAACGGGCGCTGTTCCATTTCATTGGCCAGCGATTGGGCGTGAATATACAATGTCACGGGATGGGCTGACAGGTCTTCTTCCCTGAGCACCCCAAAACCATCCGTCTTCCCTTTGCGCACATAATTCGGTAGCCCCTTGCTTATCAGGCTATAAGGCATATTAACCAGCGGCTTCCCCTGTTCATCCACCAACTGAAATTCCACCCAGTGTTTCAACAATCTACAATCTACAATCTAAACATTCTCGCGGATCTAATGTACTCATCAGTGTTGTTTCCTTTACTCGCTATTACAATAACCGGTAAATTGACAAAATTTTGCGGCTTCCATATCCCGCCAGAAAATTGAACTGATTGATTTCTCCACCAAAAAATAAGGCAGTAAAAATCCTATTACCATAGACAAAAAGCACCGCTTATGCCGTGAGTAATAATGCGTTGAATGATAAGAAGACAGAAATGTGTTCCCATCAATTAATCCCTTTGAATAAGGGAACAGGAGTTGAAATTTCCTTCATACTGTCCATATGATAGAACTGTAGGTTATAATTATTAAATCATCACAAAATAGCAAGAAAAAATTTCCATTTTTTTCATTTACAAAAAGTAACATTTGTAAGAAAGTGTTACAAATTCAATAGGAGTTGAGTTATCGTCAATCTTATAAAAGATAAATTTATAAAAACACCCTATTCCCAGACAAAGTAATTTTCGATATATAAAGCAGTCAGGTTTTCACTGATTTTTACTCAATGACCATAAAAATATCCAACACCCTGATTTTTAATTAAAAATATCTTTAATACTACTTATCATAGCAACCAATAATATCATCTATCTAACCTTTTAATTAATCTATACCTTATGGATTTCAAGATGCATCGCGACGGCAATCGAGTGAATCCCCGGTCACATAGCAAACTATGTGACCGGGGGTGAGCGAGTGCAGCCAACAGAGAAGCAACTTGAAAGATAACGGGTATATTGATTAACAACTCAGTTTGCATTAAATCCCGGTAATATTAGCTATCTTATCCAACCCATTATACTCCTGTGTTAACCGATTTTCCGTTAGACATAGAAATATCTTGATGATTCAATAGTCGTAAAAGTCATCCTATCGATTAATAGGTATTTATTTTGGATTATCTTACTTTCTTATTCACTCTCGTAGAGAGAAAACAGATAATCTGAGATGAGTTGCCACGTAGAATACAATAAGATACCTACCTTATTTTATGCAACCTACCAGCACATAGAACAACATCTCCAACCGTGGGATTATCTAATCTATGCAAGAAACATTATCTACCAATAATTTACTGTAACCATTTCACACAATTTCCACACGGAATAAGAATTAATGGCAATTTTAATTTTCTGATATAATTAAATCATAAAATTTAAAAAAGAATCATTCTCTTTTATTCTAATGGTTCGATATAATAATTTAAAATAAAAAATAATCATAAAATCTATCATTCAATATAAAATTAATATCCTATAAAAAGAAAAAACAATTATAACATTAAATCAACCATCGATCTGAAAATTATTATTGTTATTAACGCAGATCACAATCCATAATGTTTTTCATTGCTCACCTCATCATAAAAATATAAATTTTCTTTCAGTCAAATATGTAAACATCTTTGACAAAACTATTTCTATAAAACATAATTTCGGAGGCAATACTATGGCTGATTGGTCAGGAAGTGTTCCAGCTAACGCTGAAAACGGTAAATCCACAGGGCTTATTCTCAAGCAAGGAGACATCATATCTATTGTCGCTAGCGGATGGGTGAGATACGGCAAAGAAAGTAATATGATATCCGCGCCTCAAGGTAGCATCACGCTCTCTACAAATCCAGAATACAATCTCGTTGCAAAAATTGGTGGCAAAACCTATAGGATTGGTAATGGCGTGCTCCATAGAACGGTTCCCGTAGATGGTGAATTGGTACTTCTGTTCTCTGATACACCCGGTGTATATTACGATAACTCTGGAGAGTTTCGTGTCGATGTTATAATAGAGTCTCGGTATTCTCCTCTGGAAGAAAAAAAATAAAAACTATATAAATACGTATTGCCAATATAATAAACAGTCCCATTGATATAATGCCAAGTGAAAAATCACATCATTTCACTTGGCAGACAAGAAAAAAGCCACATTAAACAACAGCCTCATCATTATTATTACTATTTTCTACAAATGGATGCTTACTATGCTTTTCTTCAAACGATATATAAGTATCCACATCAAATAAAGAAAAAGATTCTATTTGGTCTATTGATAATATATGTCGGAATAAAGCTACCTGAAAGTAAGTATTCCATTATCCATAAGACCAACTGAAAAGAAGGTTTTGCCTATCAATAAAACAGGCCACGCAATGCGCAGCCGTTAATAAATGACACTACTGAGTTAAGTAATCAGCGTATTACTTTTCCCGAATGCCTTCGACAGAGATCAGTAATTCTGCTTCCTGTGATTTAGGCCCCAAATCTTTTTGGAAATTAAAATCTTTCAGTTTGATTTTACCGTAAGCGTCAAAACCTGCGCGGTAGCCGCCCCACGGGTCTTTACCTTCACCCAGTAGTTCCGCATTCAGCACCACTGGCTTTGTCACACCATTTAAAGTCAGATCACCTGTAACAACATATTTATTCCCCTCTTTTTTCACTGCTGTTGAAGTGAATTTTGCTTCAGGATATTTATCCGTATTAAAGAAATCTTTACCGCGCAGGTGTTTATCACGTTCAGCGTGGTTAGTATCCAAACTGGCTATTTTGATCGTCACATCGACTTTATCCGCAGCCGGGTTTTTCTCATCAAATGTGAAAGAACCATCAAAATCTTTAAATGTCCCATATAACCAACTGTACCCCAAATGTTGAATACGGAATTGAATAAAGGCGTGCTGGCCTGGTATATCAATTTTATAATCGGCAGCTAATGCCGAACTTGCATTCAGTAACAGTGCACCTGCTGTCAAGCCAAGTAATGTCTTCTTCAACATATTCTTCTCCATAATCGTCTTTTGTATTATTCAGGACGGAAACCTAGCATCCGCTTTAAGGTTGCATCACGGTCAATAAAATGGTGTTTTAATGCCGCAACAGCATGTAATAGCGATAAAATTACTACCGCCCAGGCAAGGTAAAGATGAATCATTCCGGCAGTATCCGCCTGTTCGCCCTGACCTGTTAATGTGGCTGGCACAGTAAACCAGTCAAAAACAGCAATTGACTGTCCATCAGCGGTCGAAATTAAATAACCACTAATCAAAATACTAAACAGTAAGATATACAACAAAATATGCATTAAAACAGCACTGACTCTGATTAAGCGGCTATAACTGGCTAATGGTTTTGGTGGTGGAGAAACAAAACGCCAGATAACACGTACAACCATCACTATCAGCAGCACTATTCCGATGCTTTTATGAATTTCAGGCGCTTTGTGATACCACGTATCGTAATACCCCAATGTCACCATCCACAGCCCTAGCGCAAACATACCGTACACGACCAAGGCAACCAGCCAGTGTAGCAGGACAGATAAATGACCAAATTGGTTAGAAGTATTCTTCCAAAGCATAATCGTTCCTTTTTAAATCAATGCTGATGAGCTTTTTGGGATTCATTAAATCATAAACGATATTAATTTCTTTTTTATTAAAAATTTCAACAAATAATTTGCAAAAGATTTTCAATTTTAATCAATGAAATTCATTTAAAATAAAAAACATTAAATAACAATAAGATAGAAATAAATCACATTAAGAACAATGCCCCAAAAACATATAATATATATTTTTTTATTATATTTGATTTTGAATTTTAACTAATGTAAAAATCAAATATATTATTTCTTGTTATTTCTTTATAATTCTGCGTTTATAAGAAACATAACCTGATGTGCTCGTACCTGACAAATCTAACACAAACCTCGGTAGTCAGAAACGCCGAGTCCTGCCGCCTTTAAATCTATTATGCTTTTACGTCGTATGTTCATTACTGGAACAATAAAAGTGAATAAAACATGAGGAACATCACTATTTACGGCAACAAATCTTACAGCATTAATCATGTAATAGTGGTAAAAATAACATCAATAAATTATCAAAAATGAGGTTTTTTATGTCAAATAGCATTTTACAAGCGCTCACTTTGCTGAAATCAAAAAAATGGGTCGACTTGACGCATAGCTTCGATAAAGATTCTCCACATTTTTTTATGCTTGACTCCGCAGAATTTAAAACACTTTTTGATTACAAAGATGGCTTTTTTGTTCAGAAATTTTCTTTTCCCGGCCAATATGGGACTCACATTGATGCTCCCTGCCACTTTGTTCCTAATACCCGTTATGTTGATGAACTGGAATTAAAAGAATTGGTTTTACCTCTAATCGTGCTTGATCAATCAGAAAGAGCAAAACAGGACCCTAATTTTTCACTTTCCAAAGAAGATATTCTTAAATTTGAAGAAGAATATGGCGTTATTGAGGCAGGTACTTTCGTTGCGCTCAGAACGGATTGGAGTAAACGCTGGCCATCCCAGGAAAAAATGGACAATAAAGATGATTCTGGCAATAACCAAATACCTGGGTGGGGAGTAGATGCCCTTAAGTTTTTATTTGAGGAGCGTCATGTTAAAGCCATTGGACATGAAACATTTGATACCGACGCAGCTAAAGACTTTAGAAAGAATAATGCCTTGTTGGGCGAAGATTATGTCTTAAAGCAAGATACTTATCAGATAGAACTGTTGGCGAACTTAGACCAAGTACCTGTACGTGGCGCAGTCATTTTTAATATCGTAGCCAAACCTAAAAAAGCCTCTGGTTTTCCTGTTCGTTCATTTGCCATACTTCCATGACCGTTCCTTCTCTTATGCCGTATATTTATTACGGCATTATAGTTACGATCATAATTTTTCGAGGAAACGCGTTTTTTCTCTTCGCAACTTGGCACAAAGCAACAGTAAAGTGGTATGTCATGTGTTGAATATGGTATAAAACCCGCCGTTTTTTCTTATGAACCATTTTGCAAAGGATATTGTTTGCTACAATATACCTATTTCTTGTTCGTCATTTAAGGTAACCAGGTGAATATTCAGGCGATTCTTTCAGAAAAAGTCAGCCAGGCGCTGATTGCAGCAGGTGCTCCAGCCGACAGCGAAGCTCACATCCGCCAATCCGCGAAAGCGCAGTTTGGCGATTATCAGGCCAATGGAGTGATGGCCGCCGCGAAAAAAGTGGGTATGCCCCCCCGACAACTGGCAGAAAAAGTTGTTAGCCTGCTAGATCTGCAAGGTATCGCCAGTAAAGTTGAAATCGCCGGCCCCGGCTTTATCAATATCTTCCTTGATCAAGCGTGGATTGCAGCGAATATCGAAACTGCCCTGAAAGATGAGAAACTGGGCGTTACTCCAGCCGAATCACAAACTATTGTTGTCGATTATTCCGCCCCCAATGTAGCGAAACAGATGCACGTTGGTCATCTACGCTCCACTATTATTGGTGATGCTGCCGTCCGTACACTTGAATTCCTCGGTCATAAGGTTATCCGCGCCAACCATGTGGGTGACTGGGGAACCCAGTTTGGTATGCTGATTGCCTATCTGGAAAAAGTGCAAAATGAAAATGCCAGCGATATGGCATTATCCGATCTGGAAGCTTTCTATCGCGAAGCGAAAAAGAATTACGATGAAGACGAAGAGTTTGCCATCCGCGCCCGTGGCTATGTGGTGAAGCTACAAGGCGGTGATGAATATTGCCGAACCATGTGGCGCAAGCTAGTGGATATCACGATGGCCCAAAATCAACAAACCTATGATCGTCTGAATGTCACGCTGACTAAAGATTCTGTCATGGGTGAAAGTCTGTACAACGATCTGCTGCCCGGCATTGTCGCTGATCTGCAACAGCAAGGGCTAGCAGTCGAAAGCGATGGTGCAACCGTGGTTTACCTTGATGAATATAAAAACAAAGAAGGTGAACCGATGGGCGTTATTATCCAAAAGAAAGATGGGGGTTATCTTTACACCACAACAGATATCGCCTGTGCGAAATACCGTTATGAAACCCTGCACGCTGACCGCGTTCTTTACTACATCGACTCCCGTCAACATCAACATTTGATGCAAGCCTGGACCATCGTTCGTAAAGCTGGTTATGTGCCAGAATCCGTGTCACTGGAACACCATATGTTCGGCATGATGTTGGGTAAAGATGGCAAACCATTTAAAACTCGCGCCGGCGGTACGGTCAGATTGACCGATCTATTGGACGAAGCCATTGAACGCGCCAATACCCTTATCCGTGAAAAGAACCCGGATATGCCAGAAGATGAACTGAAAAAAGTGGTTGAAGCTGTAGGTATCGGCGCCGTGAAATATGCGGATCTCTCCAAGAGTCGCACCACAGATTACATCTTCGATTGGGATAATATGCTCGCTTTTGAAGGCAATACCGCACCTTATATGCAATATGCTTACACCCGTGTTGCCTCCATCTTCAAGCGTGCCGAAATTGATGAAAACAGCCTGACATTGCCCGTTATCCTAAATGAAGAACGAGAACAAGCGTTAGCCACCCGTTTGTTACAATTTGAAGAGACCATCACCACCGTCGCCCGTGAAGGTACGCCACATGTTATGTGTGCTTACCTGTACGATCTAGCCGGTCTGTTCTCCAGCTTCTATGAACACTGTCAGATCCTCAATGCTGAAAGTGAAGAGTTGCGTCAAAGCCGCCTGAAACTGGCGCTACTGACCGCGAAAACCTTGAAGCAAGGTCTGAACACTTTGGGCATTGAGACGGTAGAACGGATGTAACCGGATAATCGTTACTTGTTTGAAAAATTGGCGTGATATGGGCATACTCCCCCCTATCACGCCTGTTAAGATCTTTTTATACTTGGTATTCAATTCTGGCAAGAAACGTACCCTAGCAATTTTCTATCATCAAAACTCCGCCTAAATCTCAATAACTGCTGGAATACCTGAATTTATTGAAAACCGCGGTGGGCAAAATCTTTTAGCCGAAAACCCATCAATATCAGCGCGGCAAAATAGCTGCCTGCCCCGGCGATAACCACCACCATTAATCGCAACAGGCGCATAGCCATATTTCCCTGCTCCCATGCTGGCATCAGCCACAAAGTAACCACCAATACAGCAATCATCACTGCAATTGCTACTACAAGTTTAAATAAGAACACACCCCAACCCGCTAACGGCTTAAAAATATTTTTCTTACGTAATTGCCAGTAAAGCAGACTGGCATTGAAACAAGATGCCAAACCGATAGACAGGGCCAACCCTGCATGTTTTAGTGGACCAACAAAGGCAAGATTCATTAGCTGAGTCAGAACCAAAGTAGCAATCGCAATTTTCACCGGGGTTTTAATATCTCGACGAGAATAAAAACCCGGTGCCAACACCTTAACAATAATTAGCCCCATCAGTCCAAAACAGTAAGCAATTAACGCTTTTTGGGTCATTACTGCATCAAATGCCGTAAAATTACCGTATTGAAACAGAGAAACGATTAAAGGTTCCGCCAGCATACCTAAAGCAACAGCACAAGGCAGTGCTAACAAAAAACAGAGCCTTAGCCCCCAATCCATTAATTTGGTGTACTCCTCATGATTTCCGCTGGAAAAACTTTTCGCCAGTGAAGGCAAAAGAATTGTCCCAAGCGCAACACCCAATACACCAGAAGGTAATTCCATTAAACGGTCAGCGTAATACATCCAGGAGACAGAACCGGACACCAGAAATGAGGCGAAAATCGTATTAATAATTAACGAAATCTGGCCGACTGAAACCCCAAGAATTGCGGGTCCCATCTGCCGCATAACCCGCCATACGCCGCTGTCACGGAAAGAAATACGCGGTAATACCAGCATACCAATCTTTTTTAAATGAGGAAGCTGATATAAGAGCTGTAAAATCCCTCCGACAACCACTGCCCAACCCAATGCCATCACTGGCGGATTACAATAAGGGGCGACAAATAACGCAAACACAATCATGCTGATATTAAGTAACGTCGGAGCGAAGGCAGGAACAGAAAATCGATTCCAAGTATTTAATATCGCACCTGCCAACGAGGCCAGCGATATCAGAAAAATATAAGGGAAGGTAATTCTTAACAGATTTGTTGTCAGCGTAAATTTATCGACAGTATCGGTAAAACCTGGCGCAGTAACATAAATCACCCAAGGAGCACTCAAAACCCCCAACACAGTAACAATAGCCAGAATTAACGTCAGCATACCGGAAACATAAGCAATAAACGTCCGAGTCGCTTCATCACCCTGTTGGTTCTTATATTCTGCCAAAATAGGCACAAACGCCTGAGAAAAAGCGCCTTCGGCAAAAATACGGCGCAGTAAATTAGGCAGTTTAAATGCGACAAAAAAAGCGTCCGCTGCAACACCTGCCCCAAATATGCGGGCAATAATGGCATCTCGGATAAAGCCCAAAACCCGAGAGAACATGGTCATAGAGCTAACCGCAGCCAGTGATTTCAATAAATTCATCGTATTTATCTCAAAATCATGTTAGTTGATTTCTGAACTGTCTGTATGACAGTACAAAAATGGAAAATGGATTATACACGACTGAGATACTTGTAAGCTGCCGGTACTTTTTAAGCTGCCTGTATTAGTGCAAAAAACCACCAAGCCACACCATCTTAATCCAGCTTGCTAAGCTACCTATCAACAATGCACGGTTAGATCCTACTGACGGTTAAAGCATATCGATAAAACAATAAAAAAACCTTTTTTAAGAGAAACAATATTACTTTAAAATCAATAATTTATTATTTAATATGAAATCATGTACGGACTCAAGTTATATGAATATTTATCTTCACTCACTCTTTATTTATCTGTTTTTTCAATTAGATTGTTATTTTTATTAAATAGACCAATAAGAATAATACCTATTTTTATGGATTCAAGAAACCATTCAAATTATTTTCATAACAATTAGCTAATAATAAAATATCCAATGAATTATTTAAAGGAATACGAATATATTTACTTCCAAAGTAACGATATTGCATTTATTACGTGAATCTACCAAGGTTAATCATTCACTTTGCTAACAAAAGCGGCTAGTACAATACATAATTTCATGCTTATGCACTAGGAATCACTGACTTTTATAAGCTGCCAATGCAACATTGTATTTGGCCTAAATAATGGCACCTTGCAACTAGCCTTACTATAGAAATCCCAAATAGCCACTTCAAAAAACGCACCAATCGAAGTCAGTGCGTCAAATAAATCAACTCATTGAAGTTTAATCAGGATAGAACTCTTGGGAAAAGATCTGATTTATATTCCAGATACATTCATCCGGGAACATATCCAAGCCTGTTTCATCGACAGCGGAAGAAACTGCATCAGCCCAAACTTTAGCAAACCAGTTTTCATCAGCAATTGTGCTTTTCAAGCTGGGTGTCTCTTTTATATGCAATGCCAGTGCCTTTCGCTGTTCCTTGATAGTTCGCTGCCAACTTGAACCACGGCGCTCAGGTTGGAATTGCCATTTTAAAAGATGGGACAACAAAACTGCCATACGACTTGCTAGTTCACGTTTTTCACTCTTACCCACGTCCTCAATTTCCTCGGCAATATTAACTATATCTATCTCAGAGAATTTACCTGCACGCAATAATGCTGCTTGCTCATTTGCCCAAACGACCACATCAGTTTCGTAACGGGTATGACTCATGGTTGCCTCCGTTGATAAAAGCTGCCTGTACGACAATGCACCTTTTAATTGCCGATTCCGGCTGTTTATCGAGTTTCTAAGCTACCTGTACGGCAGTGAACGCACATCGCTCAACAATCTGGTGCTATTAAGTTTTCTAAGCTGCCTGTACGGCAGTGAACTCGTGCCTGCGGAGAACTGGATTACTAATACTTTTCTAAGCTGCCTGTACGGCAGTGAACAGGTAAAACGTAATTTTGCGTCGCGTATCCATTTTCTAAGCTGCCTGTACGGCAGTGAACTGTTACATATTAACTTCAACCTACTGACGATTAAAGCATATTTTAATAAAACAACGAAAAAACCCTTTTTTACAAGAGAAACAATATTCCATTGAAAATCAACAAATTAAAATCAGTCCTTAAAAAAGGGTCAAGAATAAGGTGCGGGGAAGGCTGACTTTCAACGGTGATTTAATTCATCATTACCAATTTGCTTTACTTTATTTAGTGACAGCACAGCTTAATAATTAACTTTTTCCACTCCATTTGTCATCTGTCAATGCGGTTAATACGTGATCTTGCCAAACTCCATTAATCATCAGGTATTTCTTGGCATAACCTTCACGTTCAAAACCCAATCGTTCCAACAATTTCCCACTACGATGATTATCCGGCATATAATTAGCCATAATCCGATGCATCCCCTGTTGACGTTGCATATAACGGATAGCTGGTTGTAAAGCTTCGTACATCATCCCTTTTCCCTGCCACTTTTCACCAAGCGAATATCCCAAATAACAGGCATGAAAAGCCCCACGCAGAATATTACTGAAATTGGCAACACCAATAACTTCATTTTCATTTGGATCAAGTAGCAGAAAATGAAAAGCCGCACTCTGTCTTTGCATCTCTATGATTAAATTCAATCGGTTTATCCAGCCAGAAGGCTGGCAATGGCTTCTATCTCTGGTCGGCTCCCAAGGTTTAAGAAACTCGTGATTTTCTGAATAGTACTCAGCCAAACGATAAGCATCCCGCTCGTACACCAAACGCACCACCATTCGTTCCGTGATCAGACGAACTTTCGGTAAAGTGGAACTATAACCAAACATTATTTCTCCCTAACTATACCCGTTATCTTTCAAGTTGCCTCTTTGTTGGCTGCACTCACTCACCCCGGTCACATAGTTTCCTATGCTCCCAGGGATTCGTTCCCTTGCCGTCGCGATGCATCTTGAAATCCATAGGGTATATATTAATTTATCCGTTAAAAATTTAAGCTATTTATCTGTAAAAAACAGCTTCCAACCATTACTTTACGATAAAAAAATATTATCCATAACTCACTATCCTAATGATCGAATTAAGTACAAAATATAAAGCAACTATATGGTCCTCCCTATTTTACTACTCCAATGGTGAGCAATGTCACTGGTTTCACAAGCACGTAGCCTGGGTAAGTACTTCCTGTTATTCGATAACTTGCTGGTCGTTCTGGGTTTCTTCGTCGTATTTCCTTTAATATCAATACATTTTGTTGAGCAACTGGGTTGGGCCGCGCTGATTGTCGGTTTTGCGCTTGGTTTACGTCAGTTTGTACAACAGGGTTTCGGAATTTTCGGTGGCGCAATTGCAGACCGTTTTGGCGCGAAGCCGATGATCGTCACCGGTATGCTATTACGCGCCCTTGGCTTTGCTTTAATCGCCTTAGCCACCGAACCGTGGATACTGTGGCTTGCCTGCATATTATCCGCACTGGGGGGGACCTTATTTGATCCTCCCCGGACCGCACTGGTCATCAAACTAACCCGACCGCACGAACGCGGCCGTTTCTTCTCTCTGCTATTGATGCAAGACAGCGCTGGCGCGGTTATCGGCGCACTGATTGGTAGCTGGCTGCTGCAATACGATTTCCAACTTGTCTGTTGGACAGGTGCCGGTGTTTTCGTTCTGGCAGCCATCTGGAACGCATTATTCCTCCCTGCCTACCGAATTTCGACTACCCGCACGCCCATCTGGGAAGGGATGCAGCGCGTTATTAAAGATCGCCGCTTCTTCACTTATGTCTTAACGTTGACCGGCTACTTTATGCTGTCTGTCCAAGTGATGCTGATGTTTCCGATTATTGTCAATGAAATCGCCGGAACACCTGCTGCGGTAAAATGGATGTACGCGATTGAAGCAACCCTATCGCTCACTTTGCTGTATCCGCTCGCCCGCTGGAGTGAAAAACGATTCCGGCTAGAACAGCGTCTAATGGCAGGGCTTTTCCTGATGAGCCTGAGTATGTTTCCAGTCGGTTTGATTGGTGAAATAAATACCTTGTTTGGCCTTATTTGCCTGTTCTATCTCGGTACCGTCACCGCCGAACCTGCCCGTGAAACATTAAGTGCGTCACTGGCTGATCCGCGCGCGCGTGGCAGTTATATGGGATTTAGCCGTCTTGGATTGGCTCTGGGCGGCGCCTTGGGTTATACCGGCGGTGGTTGGTTATATGATACCGGTCATGCGCTGCATATGCCGCAATTGCCCTGGTTACTGCTTGGGATTATTGGCTTGATAACGCTGTACGCCCTGCACCGTCAATTCAACCAACGTAAAATTGAATCTGCCATGCTGAGTGGCAGTTAATGAGGTAAAATCTGCCCTCCAAAATCAAAGGAGTCGATATGAGAAAATTTTTCTTGGGGGCAGTATTGCTGCTAGCGGGGCTAATCAGTGGTTGCGATCAGTTCAAAAGCGTTAGCATCAGCGAAGAGCTAATTAATGGTTATCTGGCAAAACACGTCCATTACCAGAAACAGATCGAGTTACATAGTATCGCCATCGCAGATATTGAATTAACAGAACTATCCAGCCAAATTGGCCGGGCGGAACCTGACAAAATAGCGTTAACCGGCCGTGCAAACGTAAATATTACCTCTCTGCTTGGCCTGGCAAAAGCTGACATGAAGCTTACCCTGAAAGCACAACCTGTTTTTGAGCAGGAACAAGGGGCTATTTTTCTGAAAGCATTGGAAATCGTTGATTACCAAATTACGCAGGAAAAAATGGAAAAACCGATTGATGCATTAGTTCCTTATCTGAATAAATCACTCAGCGCTTTCTTTGATACTCACCCGGTTTATGTATTGAAACCGGATCACAGCAAAGCTGAAGCAGCAGCTAAAACATTAGCAGAAAGGTTAGAAATAAAACCCGGCAAATTAGTTATTACTCTGACCGATAAATAACTTTCATCAAGATATAGCAAAAGGCAAATAATTCAGAATTATCTGCCTTTTTGTTATCTTCAAATTAAGAATCTAGCTCTTCTCTTAACGCTTGTAACGCTTCACGAGTCATCATTGCTAATGTCCGGTAGAAACCGGTTGTAGCATGGGCTTCCACTTTCCCCAGAAATTGCCCACACCACGGCAGCAGATATTCATCAAACAGCTCAATCTGCCCCTGAACCTCATCTTCTGCCGCCTGATCCTCTAGCCATGAAGCACCTAATAGCAGAGAACCAAACTGATCGACTGGCCCATCTGACAATGGCATGCCTCGTTCGGTCAGAAATTGACGAATATCGTTTTCACTCTCCCCGGTATAGTCAGAACGGCGGCTTGGCACACTAGCATCATCTCCATAAAACAGTACCATATAATCAGCTTGCATTGCTGACAGATCACAATTCTGTTGCAAACGATCCAACAACGCATCTTGTTCCAATGGCCATGATTGCTTCAATTTACCTTCGACAACCATCGTCAGAAGTGGTTTCAGAACCGGGTCTTGCGGTTGACGATTAAATAAAGTCCCTAAAATACGGCAGACTATTGAAAATTCATTCATCTCAGTTTCCAAATAAATAGCAATTTTGCCATTATTGTCTCTAATAGACGCCCCTACTGTAAAGAGACGTTATTAATATCCTAGTTTCATATCCACAACACTGGTTGGTAATTCCCCGTTTTCAATCCGTTGAATATTTTCACTAATCGTATCCATAGCGATATCGGGAATAGTAATAGCCGCAATATGTGGCGTCACCGTTATACGGGGATGAGTCCAGAATGGGTGCATCTCTGGTAGTGGTTCCTCAACAAACACATCCAATGCAGCCCCGGCGATATAACCTTTATCAATCGCCACCAACAGATCATGTTCTACTAAATGGGCGCCTCGTGCGATATTAATCAGATATGACTTTGGTTTTAGCTGGCTAAACAGCGATAAGTTCAGGATACCACGGGTTTTTGGCGTATCGGGCAGCAAATTAATAAGCACCTTACTACCGGAGAGAAAATCGCCCAACTGATCTTCACCGTGAAAACTAACTATGTTATTAACCTGTTTTGGAGTACGGCTCCAGCTACGTACAGTAAAGCCAAGCTCCACTAACGTCTCTGCGACACTGCGCCCCAAAACACCGGCACCCAACACGCCCACGACAAAATCTTTGCGATCATGGGGTACGAGTTGTTTCCACATTCTTTGCCCTTGTTGCAGCTTATACTCATCCATGCGCCGCAAATAATGTAAAACCATTGCTACCGCATACTCTTGCATTTGCCGCCCCATACCCGCATCTTCGAGCCGCATCAGTGGCACACCGGCGGGTAACATCCCTGGTCTTTGTTGCTCCTGTTTCAAAATGGCCTCTACTCCTGCACCTAAAGTAAAAATCCCTTTCAATTCGGAGCGATTTGCCAACATCTCATAGGGAGGGGCCCAAACCATTGCATAATCCGCATGCTTATTATCGCCGCGTTTCCATGCGCGGATATTGATATTGGGCAGTCGTTGCTGCATACCTTGAATCCACTGAGCAGCATCAAAAAAGGGGTGGTAAAAGATAATTTCCATGACTGTTTATCCTCATCTTACATTTTCATACAGGGTTATCTGATGATTGAGTGTAGGTTGCAAGTCCCTTTGTTAGCCATCATTACGAAAATTTTGAGAATGTTAAGTAGTTAACGAATTCATTTTTTTCTTATTGAGGAACTTGTACTTGTCTATTTTAGTGACATTGATGGATGTGAATTCATCGAATTGATTCTTATTTAGCTAACCAATCAAAAAACCAAAGAAAAGTATCAGAAGAGTGTTGACGCTTGTAACGGTTTTCCCTATAGTAGCGCCCCGTTGCAGCGACGATGTTAAACAAAGTTGCTGGAATGAAAAAAGATGGTGAGGTGTCCGAGAGGCTGAAGGAGCACGCCTGGAAAGTGTGTATACGTGAAAACGTATCGAGGGTTCGAATCCCTCCCTCACCGCCAAATTCGAAAGAAAGCTCAGGTTAAATACCTGGGCTTTTTTACTTGCATATACCCCCGATGCAGGGAGGGTCGAGAACCCTCGAACAGGGTTCGACAAAACGGCGAGCCGTTTTGGACCGCCAACGGCGGCCCGCAGGGTGAGCGCAGCGAATCCATCCCTCCCTCACCGCCAAATTCGAAAGAAAGCTCAGGTTTACCACTTGGGCTTTTTTACTTGCATATACCCCCGATGCAGGGAGGGTCGAGAACCCTCGAACAGGGTTCGACAAAACGGCGAGCCGTTTTGGACCGCCAACGGCGGCCCGCAGGGTGAGCGCAGCGAATCCCTTCCTCTCCTCCAAATTTAAAAAGAGGCTCAGGTTTTTTACTTATATGGACATTACTATTACCATTTCAGGAAATTGGCGTGTGACATTCGAATTTATCGATGGTGACGCGTACATCGTTAACTATGAGGATTATCATTAATGAAAATGTTTAACCCACCTCACCCAGGCGAAATTATTGCTGACTCTTTGGAAGAACTAGGTTTAGGAATTCGTGATCTAGCGCGAGCATTGAATGTTGCTCCATCTACGGCTCAACGTCTAGTATCGTGCAAAGCAGCAGTCACGCCAGAGATGGCAATAAAACTGTCGAAAGTACTTGGTAGCTCTCCACGGTTGTGGCTAAAACTGCAAGAAACTTATAGCCTTGATAAAGCAGAAAAGACAGTTGATATTTCCAAACTGACTCCGTTATTTAAACCTGCCCATTTATCTCATACGTGACTGCTCCCCGCCGTAAACGGCGAGGCTTCCCACTTCTCAGGCCGCAACCGTCTGTGTGACGGACTTACGCTGGCCTCCGTGGGCAGAGACGACGAGTCCCGCCGCCTGTAATTCCTGTATGCCCTTGCGTTTGATGTTGATTGCCGCGTTGATATCGCGGTCATGCCCGACTCCATAAACAGGGCATTGCCAGATACGCTTATTCAGGGGCATTTCCCGCATTTTATGACCACAGCAGTGACAGGTTTTCGAACTGGCGAACCATTGATCCAGTTTGACCAGATGCACGCCTTTCTCTGCTGCTTTGTATTCCAGTTTCGTGATAAACCCATGCCAGCCCGCATCGCCGATAGCGCGAGCCAGATGAGGGTTCTTCATCATGTTGGCCGATTTCAGCGTCTCCACAATTACCGCTTGGTTTTCGCCAACAATTGCGCGAGAGAGTTTGTGTTGAAAATCCGCACGGGCATTGGCTACCCGTTCATGTACGGATGCAAGCTGTATGCGGGCTTTGCGACGACGGGCGCTGCCCTTTTTCTTACGCGATAACGCTTTCTGCTTACGTCTCAGATTACGGCTGGCGTTGATAAGATGACGAGGGTTTGTCACCTTGTCACCGTTTGATTTGATCGCATAATGGGAAAGCCCCATATCCAGCCCTGTCACGTTTGTTACCCGTGATGGTTTTGCCGGCGTTTTTGCACCGTCATCGCAGAGTATTGAGGCGTAGTATTTACCTGTTGCGGCGCGACTGATAGTGATACTTTTTACTTCGCCTGGAATCTTACGATGGATACGGGCTTCGACCGGAGATAACTTCGGGATTTTGATTGCGCTATCAAGTACCTTTACTCCCACGCAATGATAGCTCGATTGTTTGCCCTGCTTACTTTTGAAAGTCGGAAAACGTGCTTTCAGCTTTGGATTGAAGAAGTTATCAAACGCCGTATTTAGATTGATCACCGCCTGTTGCAACGCGATGGAATCATATTCTTTCAGCCACCCGTATTTTCGGGATTTTTTCGCGACGGCCAGTAGCGGCTTGAGATCTTTACGCGGACTCAGGCTCACTCCGTCATACTTATACGCGTGTTTCTTGATATGGAGGGCCTTGTTGTACGCAAAACGAACCGCCCCGAACTGGGCATTAAGATACTCAGCCTGTTCAGGTGTGGGATAGAGGCGTACTTTCGTGGCTCTTAACATCATCAGCGCTCATTGTTATAGTTTATATATTTTAACATGTTATGTGGGTATATCAATTGAGTCATCAACATGAAACATTGGAAGGGTTTCTTCGCAAAAGGCACAGTACCAGTCAGCTCATTGTGCATTTAATTTTTACGGCAAAGTACCGTCGCAAGCTCTTTGACGGGCGCATGATTGAGCAGCTACGGGAAGCGTTCTTATCTTCTGCCGCAAAACTCCAGTGCGAAATCATCGAGATGGACGGAGAGCCAGATCATGTACACCTTTTAGTTGCATACCCGCCAAAACTGTCAGTGAGTGTGATGGTCAACAATTTAAAGTCGGTATCATCGCGTTTACTGCGACAGCAGAACACACATTTACCAATGCAGAGCAAAACAGGGCTTTTGTGGTCAAGATCATACTTTGCCTGTAGTGCTGGAGGGGCGAATATTGAAACGTTGAGAGCTTATGTTCAGAGTCAGGCAACGCCTGATTGATCTTTAAAGCCCTGCGGGCTTTTCGCCTTATATCCCCGCCCGCATTGGGCGAGGGTTTACGGCGATTTTTGCTAACTTATGGAGAGAATAAATCATGTCTCAGGCGACGATTAAAAAGTGGGGAAATAGCCCATCAGTAAGGATGCCATAGCTGTTATGAAAATGGCGTCTTTAAGTGTTGATGACATCGTTAATATTTCTGTAGAAGATGGAAAAGTAGTTATTGTTCCTGTCAAAGCAAAAAAATATAACCTTGATGCATTATTGGCTGGCGTAAAAGATGAAAATATTCATGCTGAGGTAGATTTCAGCGCACCAGTAGGAAAGGAAATATTATAAGTGATTAATCGCTATATTCCTGATATGGGAGATATTATTTGGCTTGATTTTGACCCTCAAACGGGGCGTGAACATGCCGGACATCGCCCCGCTCTTGTACTAAGCCCTGCGGCTTATAACGGTCAAATAGGGTTGATGCTATGTTGCCCTATGACAACGAAAATGAAAGATTATCCCTTTGAGGTTGTAATTAGTAGAAACCCCGACAGTGTTGTGCTTTCCGATCAAATAAAAAGCCTTGACTGGAGGAAATGTAACGCCATCAAGAAAGGTAAAGTTTCTGATGATGTTTTAGCCGAGGTCAGAGCAAAAGCCAAAACATTAATAGGGTAAATACTCACAAGCTCAGTTCAAAATAGGTACGGGACTTTAATTCTTCTCGACTAAAAACAAAATGGTACGCTTCGTAACATTTTGTTTTATATGAATTAGCCGTAATTTAATCTGTCACAATTAGAGAGATTAAATTAAAGCTTAAAAAAATCAAGGAAGATAATGACTCTCATTTATCCAAGCAACTTAAAGAACAAATTAATAAGCTAAACTCAAGACTTACAGACCTAAAATCAAAGATCTATGAAAAAGAAAAACTATCCTCTCACTCTCTTTTAATACCAATAAGCCAATTTGAATCAAGAATTATGCAACTCATTGGCTTAGCTCGCAACTCAATAATTTATTTATCATTAGCTATTCATTTGAAGAGCGCAGGAATCCAAAAAATGGTATCTACATGCCAATAGAAGTACCATTAAAGCAAAGTTTGTGATTATTCCAAGAGCATTTATAATGCCAAGGTGAAACTGATTATAAATGGGGCATTAATGCCCCTAACCTGCTTCCTGTAAATTAGCATACCACAAAGTTATGTCTGCTCTTCGCCCAAAGCCAACTATCTGATTTGATCGTATACTGCCAGAGCATATTGTCAGGTTAAGTCCAAGCTAATACATTTTATATTTATAAGGACATTATCTTTACGCCAATATTTATCAAAATATTTTTCAAAGCTCATACTTTCAACATATTTTATTAATTCTTGGTAGATATAAAAAACCACCCGAAGGTGGCTATTGTCGTCTCAAACATCTTCATCCAGTTTTTCACGATCTAATTCCAGTAATTCTTGGAACTCCTTTAATCCCCTTAATTCCTGGATTTTATTCTCGAAATCTGGGATCGTATGAACATCTGGACTCGTATAAATCAGTCGACTGGTTTCTATGCCTTCTTTGCTACACATTATATGTATATCAACTAATACCGTATTATTATCATAACCTACAGACATAGTTCCATTGTATTTGAGCGCATTTTCAAACTCTTCTTTTGATGGATACGATGATTCATTTCCATACTTTTTCTCTAACGATTTGCTTACTGGCTTCACGAGGCGGCCAATATCAATCTCTAATCTTTTAAATTTTCCATTTAAAAAAAATGCCATTGCTTCCTGCTTTCTGTTAGCAAACGAAAAGTCAGAACATGAATAAAGTGATACTTCTTTTATTTGAGGGCTTCCCTCAAATTTTTCAAAATCACATAACCTCTTCGAAAGAAATTCTTCTTCTGTCATGCCAAACTTTGCATCTTTATACCCATCAACTGCCATTGCACCAAAGCTCATCATTCCCAATGCAAGCATAACTGCCAATTTTTTCATATTATCTCCTTTTGCTTAACGCAATGATAACAATGATAACAGTGTTAATCCAACCCTACAAACCTCTATCAAGTCTCCAAATGTGGATGTTTTGGAGAATTTTTTCGCTATGCTCCCGGGGATTCGCTACCTTGCTATCGCAATGCATCTTGAAATCCATAGGGTATATCAACTATCAAATGCTTCGGTTAAGCTTAAAGCACACCCCTTTTGCGTCCTCGTATTAACACGACGTAAAATTTCAACGAGCACGCCGGGATAGTCACCATATTCTCTGCTAATTATTCCAACATCATCGGTGACAATAAATGCAGGATAACTCGTTGATGACGCATCCATATAACTCATCAAACCCGGCGTTCCATCAGGTACAGGTTTCAACGTTTCAGGATCAAGCGCTCGCGCATATACCCACGGCGGAACATGTTTACGTTGCATCTCATCTTCAAAGAAACAAGTGTTGAGTTCAACTTGATTAAATATATCGCGGATCTGACTAATATCACTGAGGTTAAAAATGTCGAATAAAAGATAATTAAAGTCGTCGCGTTTCAGGGATTCTTTTTCGTAACTTTTCCAACCTCCCCCCGTTATGATATAAAGGTTTTTATCTCCAGAAAATGAGATATTTTTATCTTTCATATAATGGCAGAGTAAATAAATAAAATATGGCGAACCAATAAGACAAATATCTTTTCCTTGATCTTTTATTCGCTCAAGACTATTCAGTGTTTTAACAAAATCTATTCGCTCTTCTGTTACGGTGAATGTCGTAGGATATAACAATTCCACCAAGCTCATAACATATTTAAACCAAATGTTACGTGCATTAAATCTATCTGGCCCCAAGTTGACTAATTCCATTTGATGATCAAACCAACTGCCAACATATTTCATGCCATAACTCACAGAGCCTAAAAGTCTCTCAATACTTAGTCTGTCACGCGCCACCTGGCTTTTTAAACCATTCGTGCCGCTACTGGTAAACCAACTTTCGATCTCGTTTTCCTGAGACGTTAATAAACGAGTAAACTTAAAAACTGACGTTGGGAATACAGGTATGTCATCAATTTCCGTAATATTGTCATCGACTTTGTGTGCCTGACAGTAGTGACGATATTCTCGACAATGTTTGTAGTGATGACGAAACGCATCAAGCACAAGTTTGTTTCTGATTTTTTCTTGTTCATCATAAGACCAAGCCAATGGATCGCTCGAAAAAATCAAATCATCAATTTCTGAGCTTGCTGTAATTTCTTGTTTATCAATATATGAAGTCATACCTGTTTCACCTCTCCAGATAATATTAGAAAGTATGGCAGCACTGCTGTCATACTCTTTATTCCATGTGGCACTTCTTATTCCATATAGTACTTATTATTCCATGTGATACTTCTTAATATTATCATCTACAATATCGATTACCTCTTTTTGGCACATCAAGTCACTGATTGGTTCAAAGGATAGCAGTACATCTTTTGCTCCGCACTTTTCAATTGCCAACTTAGCCGCAGTTATACATTCCGTATAATCTCCGACAGCGTTTTCTGTAATTATTTCTTCAAGTTTCTTTTCCAAATTTTCATTCGGATGCATTTCAAGAATATAATCACAGATAAATGAACGTGTCTCCTCTTTGGCTTTCTTACTATCTTCGTTATAGTTAACCAAGATCATTAACTGATGGTCTATCTCTGATAAGTCAACACCATGTTTATCAGCAATGGCTTTATACTTCTCAGCATATTCATGTCTAATATCATTAGAATCATCCCACTTAAAGATGAGGGGAATGCCTTTTTTAGCCGCCCATTCAACAACATGATGACTCGTTGCTGTTACATATTGCTTAGGCCCGCCGGGCGTATAAGCATGGGGGTTGACTGATATTTTAGGGAAACTATAAAAGTCGTTATCTGGATTACAATAACCCGTTGTTAAAGCATCGTTAATAATTTCATAACACTCTTCAAATAATTGCTGTTGATATTTATCTGGGCGATTAAAAAAATGCATTTCATCTTTCTTTTCGCAATCACTGAATCCTAAAACAAATCTCCCTTCACTCAACTGATCTAATAAGCCAGCTTCCTCCGCTATTCGGACAGGGTGATGAGTTGTAATGATATGATTCAATGAGCCAATTTTAATTTTTTCTGTCAGACCGAGTAAAAAACCAGAAACAGTTAAAGGAGCACCGACAATACCATTAACTGAAAAATGATTTTCATATACCAAAATCTGTTTAAAATTCAACTTATCAACATATTCGGTTATTTCCTGCATGCGAGCTAAACTTTGCTCTTGAACAGTTGTTGAATTGATGAAGTTAAGGAAGAACAATCCAAATTTCATTTTATTTTCCTTAGCTAATTATAATAGCGAACGTTGTTTTTCTTTAAGAAACGGCATGACATCAGACTGGAAGAGCTTCATGGAGGCAATAATTTCGTCTACTGTTCCATTAGCTTCAAACCCACAACAAATATTTGATATTCCCGTGGCGTCAATGTCTGTTTGGATTATGTCAATGCACTCCTTCGGGGTTCCTACAGGATTAATTTCATAACTGTAATCAATGCGGCGGTCAGTATCTTTATGTCCTTTCAATACAAAGTCACGCCACTGCCCTTTATTGAAATCATAACCTTTTGTTTTATCTGAATCGTCAAAAATGGTCGTGGCATTCACATAAGAATCATACCAATGCCCCAGAAAATTCCGGCAAATTTCTTTCGCTTTAACTGAGTCATGATCTACAGATGTTATATATGATAAACAATGGTCGATATTATGAATATCGTGCCCATATTCTTGAGCCACCTCATTATAAAGCTCCATTTGAGCTCTCTTTTCGTTAGTATTTATGATCCAACTTAAGATCATCGGCAAACCGTGTTGAGCGGCCCATTCAGTGGTCGAGGCTGATTCAGCCACCACATAAACAGGCGCTCCACCTCTACTATATGCGGTCGGGTTTACTTTTACCTTATGGAACTTGATATGTTCATTGTCAGCTTCTACATATCCTTCCGTCATTCCATTCTTTATCAATCCGTGCCAGCACTCCGTTAAGGCGCGAGTGTTATCCATATCCACACCAAATACGCGAAAGTCTTTGTTGTAAAGCCCCCGACAAATACCAAACCGAAATCGCCCTTTTGACATTTGATCCAATAAATTCACATCTTCAAGTTGACGTACTGGATGGGCTGTAGGAAGAACAATAGCAGCGGTCCCTACATTCAATTTTTTGGTCGCGCCCAGTAAATACGCAGCAGCGACATAAGGGTTACCAAGCAAGCCAAACTCCGTGAAATGATGCTCAAGTAACCATACAGTATCAAAACCGCACTCCTCAGAAACGCGGCCTAATTTAACCAAACGCTGCATTACCTCTGTTTGAGAAAATTGGGGCGGTTGGTATGTAAGTAAAAAGTTTCCAAATTTCATAGGGAATCCTTATATTTCTATTTGAGTGATAGCGCCAACTATCTATCCCAATAGGCTTTAAGACAGCGAAATTGCTTGATTCTCAATCTCAATTTTCATTCGGCGTTCATTGACTGTCGCAATAGTTAAATGTTCAAATGATGGTTCAGTGATATTAATATCAATATCCAAACTACCATTATCCATCGCAATAGCGGCTTTCGTAACCGATTGATAAAAATTACGCAAGACTACTAAGTTCTCACCCAAATCATGCGAGCTTCCTAGCAGAGAATATATCTTGCATCGATTATTACGAATATTTGATAACAATGTGATGACTTCATCTTGCTTTACCCAATTGTCATTATTTGCAGTAAAAGCAATAAACGGTATATCCAGATACCTCATGCTATTGATTGTAGAAGTTAAATCCTCCCAACCAAAATCAAGGCAATCTCTCGCAAAGACTTCAGCACCCAATTTATGGCCTTCAAAATCCAGATTATTCGGCAATTCATCAATGGGTAAACTGAGATAATCAAACCCTAACGCTCTTTCGAGAGTATATCGTAAGTTAACAACTCCGACCGCGGTAATTAAAAACGAAACATTGATTTCAGATAGGCTTGCGTAAACTATCCTTGCGGATAAGCTGGAAGCCAAAATACCACGATGAGTTATTTTTCGTGTATTTAACCAATCAACTACGGCTAACAGGCTCTGTTTTCCTATAGACATTGTAAATTCATCTATTGTCCCTGAACTCAATCCAACATGGTGAAGTGAATCATAGCGGATCACATGAAATCCATTCCGCGATAAATATTCCGCCAGACCAGCAAAATGATCCATCCTTCGGGCAAAACCAGACGCAATAATAATGGTATTCTTTCTTTTTGGGCTATCTTCTTCTGGCAGTGTTTCCCAAATATGAATTTTTTTATTTCCTTCAACGCAAATCACATGGTCGATGGTTTTATATCTGGCTTCATTTTCCATACTTTTTTACCTATTAAGGGACAAATACAAGGAACTTATCTTCTTCCAAGAATCGAGTCTGTTCTATTTCCACCGCAACATCCTTAGCCGTATAGTTGGCAGGTCTTTCATGAGAAATATATGTCACTAATCGTTGTAATGGTCTCATTCCATCATGAGAGCCGCCAACTCGAAATATGTTACTCATTCCGGCTTCTACAATTCTTTCCGCACCTTTTAATGCTAATGCATCTCGATATTTAAGTGCTGATTCCCAGGGAAAAATAGAGACGGTTTGCGTCTTATTTTTTTGAACATAAGGTAATATTTGCTCAATATTATCGACATGATGAAGGTACACACATCTGCCAAGTGGTTGATTAAATTCCACACCTGCGCTTGACTCAATAATCATCCAACATTGACGCGCATCCGCTTCTACTTTTAATCCAGCAAACAAGCTTTCTTTTTGAACTAATGAATAGGCCGCCTTTTCATCAAAATCTTTTTTGGCGTTTGGTAATATACGCGCATATAAGTTAAGTTTTTCTATCAACGCTAGCTTAAATTCTTCATAATGATTTCCCATGTAATATATGTTTTGGGCAGAAAAACAAGCTTGTTGATCGTAAAAACAGACATCATGAGCCGCGCCTGTCGCAGCAGACGTTAAATCATCAGGATTATCAATAATACAAAAACTCTTCTTATGACCAAATTTAATCACATCAATATAAGGTGGTGCATGCTCTACAGCCCAATTAATTGCTTCTTCCCCTCCCCAAGCAACAATAACGTCCGCATGTTGCATAATTTCTTTCGCGAGTGATGTATCACCTTGATGTTGCCAATATACAACAGACAAAGAGCGCGTTATTGGATGATTAGGGTCCACATCGATAAAACTCAACGCTAATGCACTGGCTGTAAAAGGATCCGCTGACGAGGTTTTTATAATGCATTGATTCTTGGTTAAAATGGCACGTAATATAGACATAATCCCAGATAATGGGACATTACCTGCTAGTAAATGTACAGACTTACCTTTCGGAAAAGCCTTAATATAACTTTCATCCTGAGGTAGCCATTCATCCATAATATGACGAGAACCAAGTTCATTGTTTACAACATCATAAAGACCGCCTTTAGAACATAAGATCATAGCTATCCAGTTGGCCTCTAACTTAGCCATTGCTTCTGAATATCCCATATATTTTTTTAAGTCACGAATGTATGTCCTACGTCTTGAATATTCTTCATTTTTCCATCTCTGCCCTACCGTATAGAGAAAATTGATAATGTTATGCAACCGTAATTTATTATTTTCATTATAATCAATAATGTTTTTCACTTGAGAACTATTCAATATTGGCAGGTAAATACTATTATCACCAAAATTAATGGATTGCACTGAATCATCACTTTCGGGAAAGATTTCGACTTGGCCGTTAATAATGAATGAAATTTTTTTACTCATATTTGCCATCCATTTAATGGGGTTATTTCAACTTAAGTTGTTGTTTAATCATCTTGCAAACTGGTCGTACCAATACTTGCTTTTTATATTTTTATGTTACGACGATGTAAGTAATAAAATATACAGAAAATCAGATTCTGATTACTGGACACCTGACCTGTAACTTTCGTCAGAATATGATAATACTCTGAATTTTCTACTCAAATCTGTTAATGTGACTGAACGGATCGTCAATATAATATCTACCTCAGCTTTAATACTTGTTAAAATAGCAAAGGAAAATTTTCATATCAACAAGATTTGTTAATAAAAAGTTTAAATTAAAAGAGTCACTATTCTTTTATGCGTGATAATACTCATGCAAATTATTAGCCTGATTATGCTCTCAAGATGTTTTATGCTATTTTTCAAATACCAACAGAATACATTGAATGGTAATGCCGCTCTTCACCACCAGATTTCTAGAAGAAGAGCTCAAGTTTAAAATACCTGAGCCTTTTATTTGTATACACCTACGATGGAGGGTCTATGCTCTTCCAATTAAAGCCGTTGCCTCTCGATCAGAACAAGCGTTGAGTAAAATTATCATCTGCGATGTCGCTAGCTGCGCTCGCCTCACGGATGGTACAAATTTGCCCATCGCTCAATAGTCCGTCATCTTTCTCATGGTGCGATACGTTGATATATCGTTACCAAATCCCCATCACTTATTCAACGTAATTATTAATTAACAGTATCCCCCAACACCGATATAAGAGATTCAAACTCAACCTTTATACCGATATAACTCTTCCCACATCATGTTAGTTATTTGCTCAATATGATCAAAACGCCCTGCTATTTTTTCCAATACTTGCGATGATAATGTGGCTTCAAACTTCAACGCTAAAATAGATAAAGCTTTCCAGTGATCAATCAATTCCGTGCACTGTTCAATCAAAGAAGGCGCAATATCAGCTCTGATTAAAGAGTGTTTTAACAAATTCAAATTAGGGATCACATACAATACGCTAATATGATCAAACAATCTTTTAGCCGCCCGGCAAGCTTCTTCCTCTGCCTGCTGAAACGCATTCAGACATAATTTGCCATAATTTTTCAACGCGTCATAATATTCAGGCAAGGTATTAAATAATTCAGCCTGACGCGTCAGTAATTCCCTTACCGGCATAGGCTCCTGATCTTTCAGTGAATCAACAATATAAAAATTACCCATATGATCATAAGTTTCATTGGGCACTTTATCAGAAAGCGCTAAATAAAATTGCTCAGATGACATCCATGCCTCACAAGCATAGGATTCCCGATCAACTACTAAAGAATCGAAGATACGCACTTGTGAATAATCATCTGCAATAGCGCTGATCAGCACGGCATGGAGATATTCTGGTTTATTGGCGTAAGCCTCAGAATAAGATAAATGCGCCGAATTAACCCAAGCAACGACGCCTTTCCTGTGACGTAATAATTCATATAATTGACGACGCCAATGGACGTAATCTATCGGTAGTAAAACTATATCTGCACCCAAATTTGCTGTGCCAGTTAGCCCAACAGTTTCAATCGAACAAGTATATTCAGGCATATTCAGTGCATCATAACCACTACGAAATAGATAACCATTGCCAGATTCAAAGATCTCTGCCTCAAAAATCTCTTTACCCTGTAGATTAAGTAATCTTGTCAGGCTACCGGTAAAACAATTTATCGCGACATTTGCGTATGATTTATCCATCACATTTTCCATGAGCATTTTATCACCTCGATACAATGGATTAATTTATGAATAGCGGACCAAATATATTACGCCCTGTAATCACTATTATTTTTCCTCCAATATTATTGCGGCTGCTTGTGCTATATTTTCGACGAGTAAGTCAGGTTCATAATTCAAAGTATGTGCTAACAGCGCCAAAAGTAATCTCTCCATCCCAAACGCAATACAAGCGGAATGCATAGAACTATCACTGACACGACTGATAATATTGAAGTTGGTGGTAAATAAATCTCGGTGTAAATTTCGTGAACCAACGCTAACATTATATTTATCAAACCAAGGAATAAGTATTTCACACTTGACGCCCATTGATAATTGTACTTTACGAGTAACTTTAGAATGTTCTCCATAAAATACATCACTGGCTTTTTCTACCGAAAGGGAAGGAAACAGTAAGCGTAAGAATTTAACGGCTTTCCCAAATATCATTTCACAATGTGTTTCTACTTTTTCCTGTAGCCCCACCAATATTAATTCACGCATGGTAAAATTCCCCATACGGGTCGGCTCATCTTTAGCCGGTTCATATCGATGACATTGCCCTTTAGCCGTAAAATATTTCAGTTCCCAATCATGAATACTCTCTGCTAAATGAGCAAAGGTATGATAGCAAGTCGATGGGCTCAATACCCATGCATCCCCGCTATTTTCACTCATAGCATCGTGAGTTAAATGGGGATAAACATGCAATGGATTGCTAGGCAATTTATCAAAGAAACTGATACGCTCTAACGTGGATCGAGGTAACAATGTGGTGCATGTGTGTGAGGTAACAGATATTCCCTTACTTAAAACTTGTAAAAGTGCCTTATCAAGGAGTTCAGCAGCAGCATATAAACTGTCAGAAAACCGGTACCCGATAAGGCCATTCTGCGATTGCACAATTGATAGCAGCTTACGCTGTTGAAGTTCTTTTATCATATTTTTATATTACCTTTGCTGATCGATAGTTACGTTATGCTGCCCAGCAGACAATCTCTATTTTGCAAAAGGATGTGTTTCTATATCATCAAATATCATCTCCAGACATTTTTCTAAGATGATAAAGAAACACATTTGATGCCAAAATCAATTAACTGACATCTCAATCAGGACGCCATCAAGGTTATTCTTTCCATACGACAAACCCCTCAATATAAAGCTTATCCAGTGAGGTTTTCAAAAATGTCTCTACTGCAACCTCCGGTGACATAATAAGCGGCTGCCCCCTAACGTTAAATGAAGTATTCACCAGACAGCCATAACCCGTTATTTTTTGCACCTCTTTCAATAATCGCCAAAAAGTTGTGTTAATAGTACGTTCAACAAGCTGAATACGCGCCGTTCCATCAGCATGGACAATACCTGACACCGGCTTCATCATTTCTGGTTTTACTTTGGCGGTGCAAAGCATATATCGAGTTGGCGTTAAATTGCGTGTCTCAAAAATAGTGTCGCAATCCTCATCCAAAATTGCCGGGGCAAATGGACGGAAAGCCTCACGGAATTTCACGGTGCTATTAATTCTATCCTTTATTTTTTCACCTGCCGGCAAAGCTAAAATTGAACGGTTGCCAAGCGCCCTTGGGCCAAATTCCATTCGATCATGGAACCAGGCAATGATTTTATCTTCTGCGATATCTTGAGCCGCAGAAGCAAAATAATCATCATTCAGCCCCAAATAACGCCATTTCATGCCCGCATTGCCGCCATGCCGGAATAATACATTACGGACTTCATCGGTGGAGAAACGAGGACCGAGATAAGGACTAAAGTAAGGATCTGCGCCATTGTGGTATCCACCAGCCACAAAAAGCGCAGCGCCCAAAGCCGAACCATCATCACCCGATGCCGGTTGAACAAAGACGTTTTCTACACCATCAAGCTGACAAAGAGCTTGGTTTGCTTTGCAGTTTAAGAACGATCCCCCGGCAAGGCAGAGTGATGTTTCACCGGTTTTTCGCAGCCAATAGGTCACTAACTGTTTCAACAACAGTGTAAATTTCTCCTGTAATCCGGCAGCAAAATCCTGATGAACATCCAGCAGAGGGTCATCTTCATTTCTCGTCGTCAAACCAAACATATCGCTCAGTTGTGCGATTGCACCGGGAAAACCATATTCCGAATTGTCAAATGCTTGCGGTAACCAGTTTATCTGTATCGTTCCACTCTCTGCATCGAATTGAGCCAATTTATTGAAGATATCGCGGTATCGCTCAGGATTACCATACGCGGCAAGTCCCATGACTTTATATTCATCACTATTAAATACAAAACCAAGGAAC
This sequence comes from Photorhabdus aegyptia, assembly GCF_000612035.1. Lineage (NCBI taxonomy): Bacteria > Pseudomonadati > Pseudomonadota > Gammaproteobacteria > Enterobacterales > Morganellaceae > Photorhabdus > Photorhabdus aegyptia. The sequence goes on from NZ_JFGV01000028.1 coordinate 29,991, forward strand.
CGAGTACAGATAGAATAAAATATTCCTAATGAAGAGCTAATTGGCTGACTGTACAATTTCTGGAATTGCTGGTCTTTAGCAAGATAAACACTTAGGGATTCTATTTCGCCCATACCGTCTGAAATGACGCATAGCGCAGACGGGAAGCCGCTGGGATAAAAGGCTGACGCCGCATGAGCCAGATGGTGATCTACCCCCTGAAAACGTGATTCAATATTCTGCCACCCTTCGGAGGCCAATGCATTAATCACAGTTTTTCCACTAAAAGCCTCTTCAAACATTTTCTGATTCGACATGAAAAAACGGCGATACTTATCATAATTAAAACCGTGGGCAATAACCTGTATATCATCTTGCGTAAGACCCGCTTCCGCTAAACAGTAATTAATGGCATTAGCAGGAAATCGGCCTGTTCCTTTTTCTCCGGTAAATCGCTCTTCCGCAGCCGCGGCAACAATTTTTCCATTAACCATCACACAGGCCGCACTATCGACTCCCTGGCAAATACGCTCGTCTAATTTACCTACGCCTGGGTAATTTTCTCGCATAAAATGTTGAGAATTGGGAAGGCCGCTGATACCTAATATAATCATTTTCTTCACCTCCAAATTGTTATACCCGTCATCTTTCAAGTTGCCTCTTTGTTGGCTGCACTCACTCACCCCGGTCACATCGTTATCTATGCTCCCGGGGATTCGCTCCCTTGCCGTCGCGATGCACCTTGAAATCCATAAGGTATGTTTTTCTTTCATAAAAATTAAACTATGCGCTGCTTTATACTAATAGCCCATTTTGCATTATGAAGAATCAAGTCACCTTGCCAAATAGAGTAATGGCATTATTACCACCAAAACCAAATGCATTATTTTGTATATATTTTAAATTATTCTTCATTTCCATTTGACGAGTGATTAAATTAAATTGATATTCAAAATCCTCCGGTAAGATATTTGTTGGCGGCATAATTTGGTCCCTCAAAGATAAGCAAGCACTGACTGCGCCAATTGCTCCCGCTGTCGCCATCATATGTCCGATCGTTCCTTTAATGGCTGAAACCGCCGAATTTGGGAAATATTCAGAGAATATCGATGCTTCTACAGCGTCATTAGCCTTAGTCCCTGTACCGTGTGCATATATGCCACCTATATCTTTGGCTTCCACGCCTGCCGAATCTAATAGTTTTCTATGGCATTGAGTGACACTGTTAATATCAGGATTGGTCGGATGTAATGCGTCATTATTGCTGGCAGTAGCAATCAATTCAGCATAAGGCGATTGATATTCACCAACGTGTTTTCTATTCTGCAACACCAAAAAAGCGGCGCCCTCAGATATCGTAATAAAGCGTCTTAATTTCGAAAATGGACGGCACTGTTCCGCACCTAATGCATTAAGCATGTAAAAACCTGACCACACCTTTTTTGAAAAAGCGTCTCCGCCTCCAATGACGGATGTTGAGACAATGCCGGCATTCATCATGCGTAGTGCTGTTTCAAGCGCAATATTTGCTGACGCACAAGTATTATGTATCGTCATGGAAGGCCCGAATGAACCAATTGCACGAGCAACATTACCGGAAACGGCGTGACTCGAATAGATATTCGAACGCCAATTTACCGGCACACCTTCAACTAATTGATCAAGAATATCCGCCTCAGCCTCATTATTACCCACACACACCAAGGCATTGCGCAATTCAGCACACCCTGGCTGCAATCCTGCGTCCGCTATCGCTTGAAGTGCGGCATCGACAGCATATAAAGAAGAATCAGGGACCTGTGGGCCGGTACATTTCGGTGCCCTGGCTTTTATATCCAGACGCCGCTCAGCCGAAATTCTTCCAGCAATAAAATTTGGCTTCAAAGAAGGATAAATCGGTTCCAGTCGAGTAAAATTTGACTCGCCGGCACATAAATTTTTCCAATAACTTTCGACGTCTATACCAATTGGAGTAACGACGCCAAGACCTGTAACATATATTTTATCCAACATCGTTCTCCTTCTTCTTAATTGATACTGCGTCAGTTATCCAAAGTAACTTTTCCCCTTCACGATATGCCCTGGCATCCCAACACATTATTGAGCCAAATCGAGTTACTTTAGTCTCAATAAACACAGGAGAGTTAATATGTTCGATATCAGGATCGAAAGCCAACTCACCAAATTTGGCAAAAACATAATCGCCTGCTGTTGAAATACTCTGTTGCTGACGCTGCAAAATTAATGCTAAATTCCCCATTGCCTCGACCAGAATAATCAAAGGGAAATAATGATATTTTTGCAAATAAGCCGCTTCACCACGCAATGATTTCATATCCAGGCTGCAATTCGCTCTGTTTAATCCATCATTAACATAGACTATTTTCGGCAAAAACCAAAATTCGGGTTCACGCAATGATGGTGATAATAAAGAAGATGAGTAAAAAATTTTTTTACTTTCACCTTTTGCATCTTTGCCAGAATAATTCAGGAGAAAAGAAAAACAGCGTTGTTCCGATACCATTGCAGAAATTTTATTTTCCTCTTGGCGATATTGGATATTTTCATCAGGACGTATAAATTGATGAAAAAATAGATTTCTTAAACTGATAAAATCGGCAGATGCATCAGCCATCTCTTTACAAAAAGCGGCGACGGGCAAGATCCCTGGAACAACAGGATTACCGGGAAAATGATATTTGAATATTTCATCTTGAGGTGAAAAAACATGGTTAATACGATTAATCATCATTGTGTATAACCCTTACGCCTGAAACATTCATGTTATCGATTACAATAAATACAACAGCATCTCCTTTTTGACTGAGCTTAATCGCCCCCATAAACTCATGAAACAGAAAAGCGCTGTTATATTCTTGATATTCAATTGCATTATTATCTTCAACAACATGAATTAATGCGTCATTCTGATCCAACGTATTGTATATAAATATCTTGGTATCCGGTGACAAAGCATCACACTGTTTTTTTATCTCTCCCACTGTTAACCCGAAGAAAAAATCTGCCGTAAATTGTTTTCCACTCAATAGTGTTGCACACATCACACCAGAAGATATTGACTTCTGATTGCCGATTTTCTTTCGTATATCATCAAGTGCTTCTGTGCAATAAACATTGCCGCAAAAGAGGTAGCTGGCGCCTGCTGCTCTATTATGCAAATTAAGCAATGCTTGCATGAATACCATTACCGGGGTTTTACTGCCTGCATTTAATGTACAGTTTCCTCCCGTCACCTTCTTGTCAATGTTAATAAAGGTTGAAGCTGAACTGGTGGTAGCATAAGGGAATTGTTGAGCCGATACCGTTTTATCATTGTTCATGACCTGCCGTTGAAAACGAAGCATCGCTTCAAGGTTGCCGTATTCTGTCCCCACAATCACCGATTCATTTTCTGCATGTCTATCTTCTGCAATAAACTGATTCGCCAAGTAGGTACAAACGCGGCTAAAGTCGTCACGAAAACGATCACCTTTATTGCTTACAAATTCAGAAATATCAGCGGGAAGAGAAAATTCCCCCTCTCTCTCATTCCGAAATATATTCGGATAAATAGCTAAATTTTCCACGTTAAAAGTCAACATTTTCCCTCAACTTATTATTTGAAAAATAGAGAGTTTTTGATTATTGATTAAGTCAACCCGATTATTGCAGGTTATTTTTTATTTCCTCCCATAACTCACCTACAGTTTGAATACGGGCAAGCGCATCTTCAGAAATCTCTTTGCCAAAGGTTCGCTCAACTGACAAAATGACATCAATTAACTTCAATGAGTCAATGCCGAGATCACTTTTCAACACTTTATTCGATGTTATTTTAAAATCGGAGTCTAACTCAGCAACATTCACCAAAATACTCGCTAATTCTTCATTAACCATGTCAATATTATCCATATCACATCCCCAATGATGTTTATTCAAATCTAATGGTTTAAAGATCTATTTATATCAAGTATATAAATTTCTCCTGAATCGCTTTCCCCATACATACATCAAAAGACGCACTCCAACTAACGGCCTGCAACAATTATGCCTGCTGGGGTAGGTTCTCATTTACCCAGGAAAATAATTCATAAACGATATAAAAACAGAGATATCTGATAATTCAGTTTCGGCTCCTATTCCAAATAGCGTAACCAAAATTGGAATAATAACCAATAACCTTTTCTCATTAAAGCGATTGGCAACATTGGGCTAGGTGAAGAAATACATTTATCATAAATCCAGCCCGATATTCTAGCTAATTGATGAAAACATGATTGTAGATCACGATTTATGATATTGTTATTAACCACTTAATCCCCCATCAATGCAAAGAGATGTTCCTGTGATATAGGTTGATGTACTCAATGTTCCCACACAAAAACTGGCAATTTCATCAACATCTGCCATTCGTTTTAATGCTGTGCTTCTGGCGAATTCCATTTTCTTTTCTGGAGAAATATGCCGCAACATACCACCATCAACATATCCCGGCATTACAGTGTAAGCCCTAACATTAAAACGGCCGTAGTCATTAGAGATGTTTTTTACCAATGCATTCATGGCTGCTTTCGAACAAGAATAAGCGTTGGCGCCTGTCTCTCCACGTAAACTCGCTGTAGAAGAAATAAATTGCATCACGCCATTACGATTCTTCATAAAATGGGGCAGCAAATATTTTGCTACTCTTGCTGCGCCAAACAAGTTGACATTAAAAACATCATGCCAACCCTCAATATCCTGAGCATGCAATAAACCATCCAATGACATTGCCGGCGTATAGATAACCGCGTCAATACATTTCATCTTGTCAACTGCAATGCCAATGGCTTCTCTAACACTGTTATCCGACATAACATCTAAATAAATTTCTTCATTACACGGTTTACGTGAAGTACCTAATACCTCATAGCCGCTGGCAACCGCATGTCGGCAAATTGCATTCCCAATTTCACTTGATGAACCAATAATAAGTATCTTGCTGTTATATTTATGCATTCAAACATTCCTACCTTATCTAAAAGTTATTTTCCAACAGTAAACCCTACTTTAAATAAAGCATCCAGAATAAATATTATCTAAACAAGAAAACATTTTTAACTTATATATTTCTAAATACATGTACTTTTAACGCATATATCTTTAGCTTACCTATTTTCAACTCATTTAATCCATCTAATTCTATGAGTCATCCTAAATAGTAGGATGAGTTCTTATATCTGTCAAATTATTAATCTAATATTTCAGCGATATCAATGCATTGGTTAAATTACATCCAAAAATTAAATAAAAACCATCATGCGTAAAAATATCTAATACAGCTAATTTAATCTAGTCATAATCAATACATGTGGTGAATGCATAATTAATTATTTAACTTTCTGACAATAACAATTAAAAATTGTAATTGATTCTGTTATTTTATTATAAAGATAAAACATTATATTTAATAGAATAAATATATAGATTTAAGTTTGAAAATATTAATTAAATTCTTTATGAAGTTAATTCAATAATATTCACTAATAAGAATAGATACTTAATAGAATCGGTTTCAGCCTATTTTATGGTGATAAGAACACTATTCTCCCTTTTACTTTTCACTTTCCTGGCGTTAAGCTATTAACATTAAGTTTGATCTAATAGCGCTATCGCGTTGAACTAAAAGCACTATTTTTACAATTCGGTTTGCAGTTTGGTTGTAACAACCCTATTGCTTTTTCCCTCTATATTTTTGGTTTATGCACAGATGAAAACTCGTAGAATGAACGGCATACGGCCGTTTAGTGCTGTAATTGATGCTTGTTGGAAAGAACCCTACTCTTTTGCTCGTTTAACTAAAGATATTATTGCCGGTATTACTGTCGGTATTATCGCCATCCCACTCGCTATGGCGCTAGCAATCGGAAGTGGCGTCCCACCACAATATGGACTTTACACCGCCGCTATCGCCGGGATGGTAATCGCGATAACCGGCGGCTCACGCTATAGTGTTTCCGGCCCTACCGCCGCTTTCGTTGTCATTCTCTATCCAGTCTCTCAACAATTTGGCCTGAGCGGTTTGCTCATTGCAACATTAATGTCAGGCATTATTTTGCTGGTGATGGGATTAGCCCGCTTTGGTAAATTGATCGAGTATATTCCCCTCCCCGTCACACTCGGTTTTACTTCTGGAATCGCGATTACTATCGCAACCATGCAAGTAAAAGATTTTTTCGGCCTGCAATTGGAACATATGCCAGAGAATTATATCAATAAGGTTGCGGCTTTGTTTCAAGCGCTGCCAACACTGTATTTGAGTGATACGCTGATTGGCTTAACGACACTCGCCATTCTGATTTATTGGCCTAAGCTTGGGCTGAAATTACCCGGGCATCTTCCCGCCCTCATTGCAGGAACCGCTGTGATGGGGATCATGAACTTATTCGATCAACATGTTGCTACTATTGGTTCTGAGTTTAGTTATATTTTGAATGACGGTACTCAGGGGCAAGGCATCCCCCCCATCCTGCCGCAATTTGTTTTACCGTGGCATTTACCTGATACGGGGTTCCATCAAGTTGATATAAATTGGGCAACAATTTCAGCCCTATTACCCGCCGCCTTCTCAATGGCGATGTTAGGTGCCATTGAATCACTGCTTTGCGCCGTGGTTTTGGATGGTATGACCGGTAAAAAGCATCACTCAAACAGTGAATTGATTGGTCAAGGCTTCGGAAATATTGTCGTGCCATTCTTCGGCGGTATTACGGCTACCGCCGCAATCGCCCGTTCAGCCGCCAACATCAGAGCTGGCGCGACATCGCCGGTTTCAGCCATTGTTCACTCTCTGCTCGTGTTATTAACTTTACTGGCATTGGCTCCCATGCTCTCCTATCTTCCTCTGGCCGCTATGTCTGCCCTGTTGCTCATGGTCGCCTGGAATATGAGCGAAATACATAAAGTTATCGACCTCATGCGCCGTGCGCCAAAGGATGACATTATTGTGCTGGTACTTTGCATGTCGCTCACAGTTCTGTTTGATATGATTATTGCCATTACGATCGGTATCGTATTAGCTTCACTGCTGTTTATGCGCCGAATAGCCAATATGACTCGCATCAGTCAATTGCCGCAAACAAATGTCGATAAAGGTCTGCTGGTTGTCCGTATCAATGGCCCGCTATTCTTTGCCGCTGCTGAACGTATCTTCACAGAATTAAAGGAAGAAAGCGCCAGTTATCAGACGATCATTATGCAATGGGACGCCGTTCCCGTGCTGGATGCCGGTGGGATGCACGCTTTCCAACGCTTTATCGATGAAGTGGGTAAAGATAAATATATTGCTGTTTGTGATATTCCATTCCAGCCTTTAAAAACACTGGCCAGAGCTAAGATCCTATTGGTTGAAAATCACCTTAGCTTCCATGCGACATTGCCACGAGCAATGGCAGAATTAAATTTCAATGGCAAAATGGATAGCTGAAATTGCCAGACAAAAACTTGCTAACTCTTTTTCCAATACTTTTTTCCCCATAATTAATGGCGCTGTAAACCAGCGCCGAATCTATTCATCACCAAATCTCGTCATCATTTGATGTCATGGCATCAAAAAGACACTTTATTTACTGGTATCCAGTTGAGGGAAGCTTTTCACCACATCATCAATGGTTTTCATCTGGTTCAAGAATGGCTCTAGTTTTGCCAACGGCAATGCTGATGGACCATCGCACATCGCATTCGCAGGATCAGGATGAGCTTCAAGGAACAAGCCGGCAATACCGACCGCCATTCCCGCACGCGCCAGTTCAGCAACCTGAGCGCGACGACCACCAGAAGCGGCGCCAAATGGATCGCGGCATTGGAGTGAATGAGTGACATCAAAAATTACCGGATGCCCCCCGGTCGCCTGAGCCATAACATTGAAGCCCAGCATATCCACCACCAAATTGTCATAACCAAAGTTGCTGCCACGGTCACATAAGATCACTTGATCGTTGCCGCCTTCTTTGAATTTTTCCACAATATTCCCCATCTGACCCGGGCTGATAAACTGCGGTTTTTTAACGTTGATCACCGCACCGGTACGCGCCATCGCTTCAACCAAGTCAGTCTGACGCGCCAAAAATGCAGGCAGTTGGATGACATCAACCACTTCCGCCACTGGCTGCGCCTGTGCCGGTTCATGCACGTCAGTGATGATTTTCACACCGAAAGTTTGTTTCAGCTCCTGAAAAATCTTCATTCCCTCTTCCAGACCAAGGCCACGGTAAGAGTGAATCGATGATCGGTTTGCTTTATCAAAGGAGGCTTTGAAAACATAAGGAATGCCCAATTTTTGTGTCACTGTGACATAGTGCTCACAAATACTCATGGCCAAATCCCGTGACTCAAGGACATTCATACCACCAAAGAGAACAAACGGTAGATCATTCGCGACCTTGATATCACCAATATGAACCACTTTCTGTTGCATACTTATACCTTCCGTTAGGGACCAATAAATTAATGAAATAAATCAGTGTAAAACAATATTTTAGTGTAAAACAACGCATTGCTGCTTAATGGCGTATATTTGCATTCTGATCATTTCTGCCACCGGGTCTTCCGGGCAATTCTCGACAAAATAATTTAAATCAGAAACCGCAATATGATTACAATCAAGTTCCGCATAAATCAGCCCTCTATCACGTATTTCATAGGGGTTATCGGGATCAAACATCAGCACAGCTTCACTCGTCCTCAGCGCCAATTCCATTTGTCCTTCGTCCATTAATGCGACTTTTATCGTATCTAGCATTTTACGTATAATGCTAGCGTTATCAGCGCCTTGCAAATCATCTGCTGCTAATTCCGCTGTCTGGCTAATATTACCTTTCAGCCATACATCAAGCACACGTTCGCTTAGCGCTTCTCCATTGATTGGATTAATAAACTTTGCCGTGTTATCTGGATAATCAACACGCAAAATCAACTGCGTCGGAAAAATAACCGGCATAAACGGCAGTTCTAAAGCCTGAGCAATATGAATCAGAATTGCCCCTAAAACAACAGAGGAACCTCGGCGGGTTTGCAATACTTTATCCAGCCATAATGTATCTGACAGGCAATAAACACCACTGGCGCCGCCGAATTTCCAGGTTTGATAAAAAAGCCTCAGTAATTTTTCCAGTCGTTCTTCTATATTTAGCTGCGGAGATATTTCACGTCTGGCTTCATCAATCAATACTTGAAGCTGCATTTCCACTGAATGCTGAGGAAAATCAGCACGCAAAGTTCTGGAAATTAACAGGATACCGCTACTCAACGATGCATCATTAAATTCATAATCAGCTATGGCTTTCATCACTTTTCCACTGACCCAGTGTTATTCGCTCATTACCGCCATAATCCTGAAAAGTAGCCACCTGCCGATAACCACTCTCAGAAAATAGGCTTCTTACAACATTTCCCTGTCTCCAACCATGTTCCAATAACAACCATCCACCAGGCAACAAAAAATGGCGAGATAGATCAATAATGGTATTCAGATCAGCAATTCCCTGTCGCGCCGCAATTAATGCACTATCCGGCTCGAACCGAACATCACCCTGAGAGAGATGTGGATCGGTTTCATCTATGTAAGGCGGATTACTGACAATCATACCAAACTGTTGATTATTCAACGAAGAGAACCAATCGCTTACCCCAAAATCCACATTTTGTATTTTGAGTTTTTCAGCATTGCCCTGCGCCAGCATGACCGCATCAGGATTGATATCAACTCCGGTAATCTGGCAATCAGGGCGCTCACTGGCGATTGCCAGTGCAATTGCGCCGGTTCCGGTTCCCAAATCCAGAATGCGGCAAGGAGTCGGCAATAGCCGTTCAAGCGCCTTTTCTACCAGACATTCCGTGTCAGGACGCGGGATTAACGTAGCGGGAGAGACATTTAATGGCAACGACCAAAATTCACGCTCACCGGTGATGTAGGCAATCGGTTCACCTTTTACCCGGCGAGCGAGTAACGCCTCAAGCTGGCTGAACTGCGCCGAAGCTAGCTGCGTTTCCCCGAATGCCAATAGGTAAGTCCGGGAATGGCGAGTGACAAACCCCAACAAAATTTCCGCATCTCGTTTAGGGCTGTCACTTGCCGATAACTGTATTGCGGCTTGTTTAAGCCAAGATTGATAATCCATCAATCTTGCTCTGACAAAGCCGATAAGAGATCAGCTTGATATTCATTCACGATCGGCTGAACAAGCATATCTAATTTGCCTTCCATCACTTCATCAAGGCGGTATAACGTCAAGTTAATACGGTGATCCGTCACTCGCCCTTGGGGAAAATTGTAAGTGCGGTTGCGATCTGAACGATCACCGGAACCTAATAAGTTACGACGCTCAGACGCCTCGGCCTCTTGACGCTTACGAACTTCCGCCGCATGAATACGCGCGGCCAACACGGACATCGCTTTCGCTTTGTTTTTATGCTGAGAGCGCTCATCCTGACACTCAACCACAATACCGGTTGGAATATGAGTGATACGGATAGCGGAATCTGTGGTATTGACGTGCTGACCGCCCGCCCCGGAGGAACGAAACGTATCAATACGCAAATCATTTGGACTAATATCGGGCAACTCCGCTTCCGGAACCTCCGGCAAAACCGCAACGGTACAAGCAGAAGTGTGAATGCGCCCTTGCGATTCGGTTTCCGGCACACGCTGAACACGATGACCACCCGATTCAAATTTTAAGTGACCATAAACCTGCTCACCGGAAACTTTAGCAATAATTTCCTTATAGCCGCCATGCTCGCCATCATTAGCGCTAATAACCTCGACTTTCCAACGATGGGATTCCGCATAACGGCTATACATACGAAACAGATCCCCGGCGAAAATAGCCGCTTCATCACCACCGGTTCCCGCACGTACTTCAAGAAAACAGTTACGCTCATCATCAGGATCTTTTGGCAACAGCAATAATTGTAGTTGTTGCTCTAACTCTTCATTGCGGACCTTGGCGTCCCTGATCTCTTCCTGTGCCATTTCCCGCATTTCAGGGTCATCAAGCATTATTTCGGCTGCTTTAAGGTCATCCTGAACAGCACGCCAGGCCCTAAAACAGCTCGTCACATCAGTCAGTTGAGCATATTCCCGCGACAAAGCACGAAAACGTTCCTGATCAGCAATCACATCGGCATCACCGAGATGAGCCAAAACTTCCTCGTGACGTTCTTGCAATGCTTCCAATTTAGCAACAATAGAAGGCTTCATTCTTGGTTTCAGACCCTATTCCGAGATATGGTTAATTATGTTCCAGCCCCAGGCTGTCACGTAATAAATTAAGGCGCTCCAGATCACCATTGCTGGCGGCTTGCTGGAGTGATTTGGTAGGAGCATGTATCAGACGGTTCACCAATTGATGAGTCAATTGATTAACGGCCTGTTCTACGTCAGCTCCCTGATTGATAGCAGTCAGTGCCTTAGCTGTCATTTCAGCCCGCACTCGTTCTGCCTGATTACGATACTCACGGATTGAATTTACTGCGCTCTGCGAACGCAACCAGTCCATAAAATAACGGCTTTCCTGCTGAACAATACATTCAGCCTGAACCGCCGCCGCTTTGCGCTGCGCAAGATTCTGCTGAATAATTGCTTGTAAATCGTCAACACTGTAAAGATAAACGTTATCCAGTCTCTCTACGTCAGGCTCTATATCACGAGGAACCGCAATGTCAATGAGTAACATTGGTTGGTTACGACGTAACTTTAATGCGCGTTCAACCATCCCTTTACCAATAATAGGCAAAGGACTGGCAGTCGAACTGATAACAATATCCGCTTCTGCTAAACGTGTGTCAATTTCAGGCAGGGTAATCACTTCCGCCTGAACTTCATCAGCCAACACTTGTGCCTTCTCTTTCGTCCTGTTAGCAATCATCATATGGTGCACGCGATGCTCTTTCAAATGACGAGCCGCCAGTTCAATCGTTTCTCCGGCACCGACCAGCAAAATATTTAGTTCAGAAAGTGATTCAAAAATCTGTCGCGCCAGAGTGCAAGCGGCAAATGCAACGGAAACCGCGTTCGAACCAATTTCTGTTTCCGTTCTGATGCGCTTGGCGACAGAAAATGATTTCTGAAACAGTCGCTCCAGTTCACTCGATAAAGAGTCGCTGTGCTGCGACTCGGCAAATGCTTTCTTCACTTGCCCAAGAATCTGAGGTTCTCCCAGCACCAACGAGTCCAGCCCACTCGCCACTCTCATCAAGTGGCTGACAGCTTCATTATCACAATGCCAGTAAATACTGGATCTTAGATCTCTGGGATTTAGCTGATGATATCCACACAACCAGTCAATTAACTGCTCATACAGATTATCTTGTTGCTCTACGCTGAGATAAAGTTCCGTACGATTACACGTTGACAACACAACTCCCCCTTTCACCAGGGGATGCTGGAGAAGGTTATCAAGCGCTTCCCCAATAGTACCCGGAGAAAAAGTGACCCGTTCACGCAGGGATACAGGAGCCGTTTTATGGTTAATACCAAGTGCTAACAAAGTCATATCAACTTCATTGAGTTATCAGCAGAGAGACAGTTCATCGTAAAAAACATTCTATTTGATGAAATCATCACCCTTAATAAGGACTCTTATAAACTGTGCATTCTACTTGATACCTCAGATCAATAAAAGACAATCAGTAGTGTCTGATATCATCATTCAGAACATTTTTTTGAAATTTAACTGGATTAATAGTTCATTCTTCATTATTAAGTGACGTAAAAGTTTTCACGTTATTAAACAGAGATTGCCGATGAAATCAATGCCGATAAAACCAATGCTGATAAAACCCATGTCGATAAAATCAGCGCCGACAAAACCGATACAAAAATTATCCCTATTCCGTCTATTGCCGCTCTCTTGTGTACTGTTGACCGCCTGTACATTAACGCAACCTGGCGGAACAGGTTCGGCAGATTCTCCCCAATGGCGAACACGTACCCAACAGCTACAGCAATTAAATCAATATCAAACACGTGGCTCTTTTGCCTATCTGTCTAATGAGAAAAAGGTTTATGCCCGCTTTTTCTGGCAACAATATCATCCTGAACGTTACCGTTTATTACTAACTAACCCGCTAGGCAGCACTGAATTAGAGCTGATCGTTCAGCCTGGCATGACGCAATTAACTGATAGCCAGGGTAAAAAATATTTTAGTGATAATCCCGAAGAGATCATTTATCAGCTCACCAATATGGATATTCCATTAGATAATCTGCGGCATTGGATAACAGGTCTCCCCGGTGATGCCAAAAACTTTAAACTGGATGCTAACCATCTATTAAAAACCGTCAATTACCAGCGACATGGCGCGACATGGCAGGTTAATTATCAATCCTACGATACCTCAACGACCCCCGCCCTTCCCAATCGCCTGGAACTGATTCAAGGGGATCGTCGCATCAAATTGAAAATGGATAACTGGACAACAAAATAATGACATTAACCTGGCCTTCGCCGGCAAAACTTAACCTATTTCTCTATATCACCGGTCGTCGCGCTGATGGTTATCACCAGTTGCAAACGCTATTTCAATTTCTTGATTATGGTGATGAAATTACCATTACCCCTCGTCAGGATAATGAAATCCGTTTGCTAACACCGATAGAGGGGGTGGAACACGATAACAACCTGATCGTTCGCGCCGCGCGTCTATTGCAATCCTACAGCGATAAACACCATACCGGGATTGCTCATAAAGGCGCTGACATCCATATCAACAAACGTCTGCCAATGGGCGGTGGATTAGGCGGAGGTTCATCCAATGCCGCTACCGTACTCATTGCCCTGAATTATCACTGGCAAACCGGTTTCACAGACGAAACACTGGCAACCCTTGGCGTGAGCCTTGGCGCTGATGTGCCGGTCTTTGTCAAAGGACACGCCGCATTTGCAGAAGGTATTGGTGAAATTCTGCACATGGCAGAGCCGGCAGAAAAGTGGTATCTGGTTGCACATCCCGGTATTGAAATCTCAACTCTGCGCGTCTTCACAGATCCGGAATTAAAACGTGATACGCCAATTCGCCCTCTGGCCGCATTATTAAAGGCTCCGTACCTAAATGATTGTGAATCTCTTGTAAGAAAACGTTTTCGTAAGGTTGAACAGCTTCTTTCATGGCTGCTAGAATACGCGCCGTCACGCCTGACCGGAACCGGTGCCTGTGTATTCGGTGAGTTTGAATCAGAAGCATCGGCCCGTAAGGTGTTAAATCAAGCCCCTGAGTGGTTGCAGGGTTTTGTTGCGCGTGGCGTTAACAATTCACCTTTGCACAGTTTTCGCTCTGGGATACCCGTGTTATTGAACCAATGAATAAATATTTGTTATTTACATTGGTCAACAATATCTCTCTGGACGCAAGCCTGAGGTCTTTCTCGTGCCCGATATGAAGCTTTTTGCTGGTAACGCTATTCCTGAACTAGCACAACGTGTTGCCAACCGCCTGTACACCAACCTTGGAGACGCGGCTGTCGGCCGTTTCAGCGATGGTGAAGTCAGCGTGCAAGTTAATGAAAATGTGCGTGGTGGTGATATTTTCATCATCCAGTCCACTTGTGCACCGACTAACGACAATTTAATGGAATTAGTCGTTATGGTTGATGCGCTGCGTCGTGCTTCCGCAGGACGTATTACCGCAGTAATCCCTTATTTCGGTTATGCTCGTCAGGACCGTCGAGTCCGTTCAGCCCGTGTGCCAATTACCGCCAAAGTTGTTGCGGATTTCCTCTCCAGCGTTGGTGTAGACCGCGTACTGACCGTTGACCTGCATGCTGAGCAGATCCAAGGGTTTTTCGATGTTCCGGTTGATAACGTATTTGGCAGCCCAATTCTGCTGGAAGATATGTTACAGAAAGAGTTGGAAAACCCGATCGTTGTTTCCCCGGATATTGGCGGGGTTGTCCGCGCTCGTGCTATCGCTAAGCTGCTGAATGATACCGATATGGCTATCATCGATAAACGCCGGCCACGCGCTAACGTTTCTCAAGTGATGCATATTATCGGTGATGTCGCTGGCCGCGATTGCGTGCTGGTCGATGACATGATCGATACCGGCGGCACCTTATGCAAAGCGGCGGAAGCATTGAAAGAACGCGGAGCAAAACGGGTATTTGCCTATGCCACTCACCCGATTTTCTCCGGCAATGCGGTGGACAACATTAAAAACTCGGTGATTGATGAAGTGGTTGTCTGTGACACCATCCCATTATCTGCTGAGATCAAGGCACTCAATAAAGTTCGTACTCTCACTTTGTCCGGTATGTTAGCTGAAGCGATCCGGCGTATCAGCAATGAAGAATCAATTTCTGCAATGTTTGAGCACTAATAAATAAGTTGTACTCATAATATTGCTATTTAAGAAAAAACCCGTTGTACAAGAGATTCAACGGGTTTTTTGCTTATCTGGAATAGTAATACTTTTCCATTAGCACAAACTATACTAACTCTATTCTTGTTATGGATACCGATGATCACCACGACGATAACGCTCATCATAGTTTCTTAACCACCAATAACGATCTGCCACACCTTCCCGGCCTCCCACACCGGCACCAGCCAACCAAACAAGCGCGCCAATAAAAACACCCAATAGCGCGGCTTCAGATAAAAACTCAGGCCAGCCAAAACCGAAGATGTGAGGCAGTAATGTATAAGCCAGGCTACTCACTATGGTGAACATACCGACACCCATTAATACATTACCGACTATGAAAGCACTTTGACGTTTCATATATTACCTCCAACACTCTTCGTGAATACACACTCTCCGTGAATACACACTTCTCCGTGAACACTAAGAACCTATAATTCAAAAGTTAACGTTAATTGACTCGATATAACTATAAAGCTTATTTATAGTATAGCCCTATTTCACAAAAGGTCATTGCGGGCGCGATCACAACTAAAGGAGATTTAATAACAACACCCTAATCATTGTAAGAAATAACATGAAGAAATAATGAGTTAGTAGCCTGAACTTCACTTAAAGAAAAGTTCAGGTTTTTAACTAAATATTGATATATAACAATGATAGTTGTGAAATTCCATCCAGGTTATATATTTTTAATCAATGATTCCTACCGGGATAATAAAAATCATCTTATTTTCACACTGCATGATAACGGCTAAAAACAGGGGATTTGTCTAATTTTTCAATGCGTAACCATCAATCAGCATCCCCAAATATCCAACGCCTAATATAGCCCTGGGGTTAATTCTATCCACGTTTGAGAATATACCCGCCCATCAATACAACTTATATACACCGGTGCGGATTCATTCATGGGAGGTACATGATTATGAGGCGAATACCCTCGAGTATAAGAAGAAGAAACTCTAAAGCTGAAATAGCCATCTTTATCGG
Source organism: Photorhabdus aegyptia (assembly GCF_000612035.1). NCBI lineage: Bacteria > Pseudomonadati > Pseudomonadota > Gammaproteobacteria > Enterobacterales > Morganellaceae > Photorhabdus > Photorhabdus aegyptia. Next base: position 46,362 of record NZ_JFGV01000028.1, read on the forward strand.
TAGTCATATGTTTGTCTTGATCACTCAATGACAGATAAAATCCCATAGATACTGATATAGTTACATTAGGTTCACCTACGCCATTCTTATATAAATATCCAGCTATAATACCGCTTGAAAATGAAGACAGAATAGCCGGAGATTTTCCAATCTTTAACTGATATGGATTATACGTGAAACACATAGCTATAGCCTTTTCAATAGCTCCCGCTTGTGCCATTAGCATCACTTCACCAGCACTATTAGATTGTATTGACGCCGTTATTTTACCCTCTTTATCTGTCATACCCGACGACGGAACTACTGTTGCCCCACTATCTGCATAAAAGGTTATTTTTTGGTTTTCAATTCCCTTACCCAACCGATCATACACAGTTACAACTACCTTATTCTCATCGGCACTATTAGTCCATGCATTATTTTTTTCTAAGTCAAGATTAAGCGCTGCCACCACTTGGGGAGCAACAGTAAACTCGACCTGGAGAGGAGGGGCTGCTATTTGAGTATCATTTTCCAAGTAAGCATATACATTCCCTTGACACGGAGTTAAATCAGTAGAAACTATTTCAACTGATACCTTACCCATTACTCCTGTGTTTTTTATAATTTTACGATCATTATTCTCTTTAAATACCATAGATTTATTATCTAAAGTGAAACTTACATTCACCCCATGCAATAAATAACCATCTTGCATTACGTTTACACCGATATCTATCGGTTTATCCGCAGTCTCCGTTTTTTCACTTGATAGCCAATTTAATGTTTTAGCCTCTTTTGGTGCTTGTTCGTCATTCATTTCTTTCTCCTAATTTATCACTATCATGTATATTTATATATGTCATCATCGATTTGAAGTTAAAAAACAAAATAATTTCAATTTGATAACATTATGCTAATTAACAATATTCCTTACGCTAAATAGAAGGAAAGTGTTTAAAATTAATAGAAAATTGAATCGACTTATCACTATCGGGTAAACTTATTATTACATTATTTTTTTCCGCTTTGGTATTAGTTATATGGAAAGTTGTACAACCATCCTGACTAATTGCAACCTGCAACTCTCTTTCATTATCACCATAGCCTGAAATTATCGCGGAGCCATCAGTACGAACAAGTAATCTTTTGCCGGAATAGGCAGTACGGTCCACAATAACATAACCACTACAAACACTCACGCCATCAGCAGGTACCTCAGAGGTAAATGCATAAGCCTTGATAATATTCCCTCCATCTCTCCACTCACTAAATACTGCCTGACCTACACCCGGTGTTATAGAACCATCCTCCGCCGAAACAGTACAACGAAAACTACCCGCTACCTCAGATTGCAAATGAAAATAAGCCAGCCCGAAACTATTAGGAGCAAACTGATATTTTGCACCACCTCCTTCAACAATACTTCCTGATTCAACACTGGCCGATAATCTCTTTCCTGGCGGCCCATAAACCACAGCTAAATTTTTCGGGTTTATTCTGGGATATTCATTAGATACCATCGGCGCACCTTCACTAATTGATATCATGGCAGATGACATATCCATTAATGACAAGATCACTGAACCTGGAGCAGAAATAGTATTACCAACCTCATAATACCCTGTTCCCACCCCCTCTTGCCCCAAACAAAGCACATTTTCCGCCGGCACCACTAAAGAAACATAACCCTGCTTAACATCCTCATCACTGACTGTTATTGGTTGTGTATCCCAGGCCGCCCTCGCAATCGGCTCATAGTCAAAATTATGCCCTTGCCAGTGGAATATGACGCTATCGCCTTTCTGCATCTGCGGATAACTAATATGCACATTTAACCCATGATGTTGTTTAAGAGATGAATAGTGAATCACGCCAGATGTTGAATCTGGATAAATTGATGGTAATAATTTTATCGATGGGGAATTAATAATTTTAATAACAGCCGGTTTAGAGAAATTTTCATTCTCGAAATCATCGGCTGATGTATAAGTCACATTATAGCAACCATCCGGTATTTCAGAGAACGGAATAGTTACAGTAAAAAAATCAAGATTAATATTCTGAATATAATAGGGCCGAGAAAGGATTCCCCCAACATTTACCACGATCATATTCCCGATTCTTAGCCACTCATGATAAGGTACTTTGATAATTAAATCTTGGTTCTGTTGAACAGAAACATCAATCAGGCCATCGTGATCTGCTTGCGGCAATTCTGGCGACGATAAAGAAATAAGTATATTGTCGTTATTGGTAATCATATTTCACCTCCCATTGGAGTCGGTCTGAACGATAAAACAAAATTGACTTTATCGCCTGAATCTGAATCAGGCGCTGTTAGCCAAACATTAACTTTACCTACTGTGTTGCTAATCACATTCACTGTCGCACTACCATCCTCCTTTAATGGAATATCTGCCCAGTCTTTATTATAACCATCGATGATGGCATTATTATTCACTCTTATACGGATTTGATTAATATCATCATTATGTTCACGATCAATAAAAAGATATATCGAGCAAGGCGTCTCCCCATCTGCTGGAGCGCCTGTAGTATAATTATAGGCGGTAAATACTATAGCTTCATCAGACTGACGATAATTACCAAAAATAAGCGGAAAGGATATTACTTTATTGATATCCTTTTGTGGGGCAATCACCACAAAAGCCGAAAATTCTTCGCTATTTTCAATATTTTTATGTTCAAACGGAGAACGAACATAAAAATGTCCTTTTCCAGTCTCATCTAACGTCAATATGATCTGATCCACATTAATGTTATCGTCTACAATAGAAGCACCAATAGATGTCGTTGCATAAAATTTATGCCCAGGCAGACCATATATAGTCACAATATTTTGAGGGTTAAGATTAGGGTAATCGGTTAAATCACTTATCGCCGCGTTTTCTGTGATAATCACACTTGATATGCCGTTATTCATATTGTCACCATTAACTCCATGATTTATTAATTGAAAATAAAATAATAACGTTTAAGAAGATATTACAGTTATGCAACAAAGAAATAGCCAGTTTACAAATAAGAAACAAGTCCGGGAAAATGGAAAACGCTTACGCATTTTCCATAAACAGGTAAAAGCTCAATCAGTTAAATCTATTGCCCGGGGGGAACCGTATCAATAAGTCCAAACCAAATCTTAGAGTTCTTTATGCCGACACTGTAAGTGATATAAACCGAGCCTGACGTACCATCACGATATGAATCTACATCAGTAAAAGGCGCCTGACCAAGAGGAATAATAACCTCCCCAGCCGCCTCTTCATCGGTAGTTACCGTATGAGGATCAAGAGAATAAATTTTTGAAGATGGATGCCCATTTACAGTACCGTTAACGTAAACATGTATCTTGATAACTCTATTTACCTCTATTCCATAATTTTTACCCACAGCAATATACACATCCAATCCTCCCCCTTGAATAATTAGATAATTGATTTTTCCTTGTTGTTCAAGTTCTAAATGACATCGGTGAGTAAAAATTCTGGGTACAGATAATGTACGCTCAATCTCAGGTGGCACATTCGGGATTGCCTCTGTCAAATTAAAATAGTGGGCAGATGACATAGTTGTTTTCCCCGTTTTGTCAGTTACATAATAATATAATTCATTATCGCCAGCATTTGGAATATTGGCATACGGAACTAAAATAAGCGAATTATCCAACTGGCACAACTCAGTGATTACCGCAGACCGGATTTTTGTTTCTTTATCACCTTCTCTAATTATTAAGAAAATTTGATCCAGTGGTTCCGCATCTGTATAAAATGGGATAGTCACATTAAAACCTGTACTGCTATTTCCTGGCGGTGGTGTTAATTTATCACCATCCAATCCTTCAATATCTGGCGCTGGAAGCGTTGGAGCAATATCTTCGGTAATCATCAAAATGCTTGATGAAGCGTTTTTCGAAAAAGATGGCAGTTTTGTGAACATGCTCACCGAGTAACTCCCCTCAGATTTCTTAGGGAAAACTCTTAAGGCAACAAAACCATTACTATCTGTATTAATATAATATTGATAATTATCTTTTTCACTAATAAAAGGCGATATTTCTGTCGTAAGTTGTTCTCCATCATCCCCAAAAATACGTACTGGCTTATCCGTTACCAGAGGAATTTGAAAATAGGGAAGTGGATCATTTGTCTTATTCAACGCATAGATATTAATGAGCAGGCTGCCATTGTATGATGAAGGTCGCTCATTATCTGCCGCCGGAGAGAAATCTTTTACCCATGAATCGCCAATAATTATAGGGGTAAACCCTGCGTATGAAAAACCATTTTCATCAATAGGATGAAACGCAATCTCCAATTTAGCATCAGGGTCCGTAGCCTTATCCATTGAAAATGTTATGGTGAAATCACTAGCACTATAATGAGCCGTAACAACAAATTTTGCAGTGCAAATATTTTTCTTGGTATCCCTTGAAATACTGTGATTACAATCAAAGCTGGTATTTTTTGGTAGACTGTACACTATATCAGTCGTTTCCGTTACTTTATGAACATCATCACCTGAATAAGTCACAGTGATAACAACTGGGCATTCTTCTAAAACCGCTATTCCTGAAACGATATCTGCTGTCAATGTCGACATATTAAACCTCATATTAAAGTTAACACCAATAATACGTTTACACAACGATACTTACTACCTATTACCTCCTTTTTACTTCTCACATAAATAAATTATTTACTTTAATTGTCAATGTAATAACAATAAATTCCTGCTCGAAGCATAAGCTTTATATCCAAGTATACCCCATATAATCACAATATCTATGGAGTTAAGATTACGGTAATTGTTAAATCATTTTTCGCCATGTTTGCCATTATTTATACTGTCACCATTAGTTCCGTGATTCATTAGTTAAAAATAAAATGAAAATACTCAATTAAATATTATAGCTATGTAATAAAGAAATCTCCAGCTCACAAATAAGAAACATGTCCGTGGAAATGGAAAACGCTTACGCATTTTCCATAAACAGGTAAAAGCTCAATCAATTAAATCTATTGTCCGGGGGGAACCGTATCAATGCGTCCAAACCAAATCTTGGAATTCTTTATATTTACACTATAAGTGACATAAACTAATCCTGGTCCATCATCATACGAGTCCACACCGGTAAAAGGTGCCTGACCAAGCAGAATAATAGCCTCTCCTGCCGTCACTTCGTCGGCAGTTACCGTATGAGGTTCAAGAGAATAAATTTTTGAAGATGGACTATGATTGACAACACCACTAACGTAGATACATACCTTGATAATACTATCCACATCTATTCCATTTTTTTTACCCACAGCAATACGCGCATCCAGCCCTCCCCCTAAAATTTTTACAAGATTGATCTTACCTCGCTGTTTAAGTTCGGTCTGATCTTTATGAGTGAAAATTCTAGGTGCCGCTAATGTACGCCTAATCTCTGGTGGTTGATTCGGTACTGACTTTGTTAAATAAAAATAGAGGGCTGTTGACATACTAACGTTTCCAATTGCATCAACAACATAATAATACAATTCATTATCGCCAATATTTGGAATATTAGAATATGGAACTAAGATAAATGGCATATCAAACTGATTCATATTAGAAATCACAGCAGATTGACTTTGAGTTTCTTCACTATCTTCTCTAATCACTAAGAAAATTTGATCTTGTAGATTAGCACCTGCATAAGATGGGATAATCACATGAAAACCTGTATTACTATTTCCTATCTGTGGTGTTAATTTATCACCAATCAATTCTTCAATATTTGGTGCAGGAAGATTTGGAACAATATCTTCTGTAATAAATAGAATATTTGATGAAGCATTTCTTAACAAATATGGCAGTTTTGTGAACATACGTACTGAATAGTTACCCTTAAATTTTTTAGGGAAAACTCTTAAAGCAACAGAACCTCTACTATTGGTATTAATATAATATTGATAATTACCATTTTCACTAATAAAAGGCAATATTTCTGTCGTAAGTTGCTCTCTATCATCCTCAAAAATACGTACCGGCTTATCCGTTACCAGAGGAATCTGAAAATAGGGTAACGGATCATTTGTTTTACTCTGAGCATATATATTAACAAAGAGGCTGCCATTGAAGAATTTAGAGGGTTGTTCATCATCTTCTGCCGGAGAGAGGTCTTTTATCCACGAATCGCCAATAATTATCGGTTCAAACGCGGCATATGAAAAACCATTTTTATCAATAGGATGAAACACAATCTCCAATTTAGCATTGGGGTCCGTAGCCTTATCCATTGAAAACATTATGGTGAAATCACTAGCACCGGAATGAGCAGTCACAACAAATTTCGCAACACAGGTATTTTTCTCGGTATCCCTTGAAATACCGTGGTTACAATAAAAACTAGTATTTTTTGGTAGACTGTACACTATATCAGTCGTTTCCGTTACTTTATGAACATCATCACCTGAATAAGTCACAGTGATAACAACTGGGCATTCTTCTAAAACCGTTATTCCTGAAACGATATCTGCTGTAAGTGTCGACATATGAAACCTCATATTAAAGTTAAACACCAATAAGTAACAAACGTCTAATTTTCCTACCAAAATAATGAGCTTCTATAATGATGCTAACTACCTATTACCTCCTTTCTACTTCTCACATAAATAAATTATTTACTTTATCCGTTAATGTAATAACAATAAATTCCCACTAGAAGCATAAGCTTTATATCAATCATATTTTATGGCAATTGTAAAATAACTTTTCGCTATGTTTTCCATTTTTCATGCTGTCACTGTTGATACCACGATTCATTGATTAAAAATAACAGGTAGATTCGCATAATAAATAGCATGACCGGAGAAATGGAAAATGCTCACGCATTTTCCAGCAAATAAAAAGTTCAATCAGTTAAATTTATTGTCCAGGTGGAACCGTATCAATACGTCCATACCAGATCTTAGATTCCTTTTGGTCTACGCTGTAAGTGACATAAACTGAACCTGGCCCCCCATCACTATACGAGTCCACACCAGAAAAAGGCGCCTGACCAAGCGGAATAATAGTTTCTCCAGCCGCTGCTTCGTCGGCAGTTACCGTATGAGACTTAAGAGAATAAAGTTGTGAAAACGGATTCGCATCTACAATACCATTAACGTAAACACTCACCTTGATAACACTATCTACATCTATTCCATCTTTTTTATCCACAACAATACGCGCATCCAGCCCACCACCTAAAATACTTTCAAGATTGATCTTGCCTTTTTGTCCAAGTTCTTCCTGATCTTTATGAGTGAAAATTCTAGGTGCTGCTAATGTACGCTCAATCTCCGGTGGTACATTCGGTACTGACCGCGTTAAATTAAAATAGAGGGCTGGTGACACCGTGATATTTCCATTTGCATCAACCACATAATAAGACAACCTATTATCGCCAGTATTTGGAACACTGGCATACGGAACTAAAATAAATGGCATATCCAACTGATATGGCTCAGTGATTACAGCAGACTGGCTTTCTACTTGTCTATCACCCTCTTCAACTATTAAGAAAATTTGATCACGTGGTTTAGCACCCTCATAAGATGGAATAATCACATGAAAACCTGTATTCCTATTTCCTATCGGTGGTGTTAATTTATCTCCAACCAATTCTTCAATTCCCAGAGCTGGAAGAATTGGGTAAATATTCCGTGTAATCATCAAAATACTTGATGAAGCGTTTCTTAAAAAATATGGCAGTTTTGTGAACATACTTACTGAATAGTTCCCTTTAGATTTCTTAGGGAAAACTCTTAAGGCAACAAAACCATCACTATTCGTATTAATATAATATTGATAATTATCTTTCCCGCTAATAAAAGGAAATATTTCTTCCGTCATTTTTCCTTGCTTCATTCCAAAAATACGCACTGGTTTATCTGTCACCAGAGGAATCTGAAAATAAGGTAACGCTTCTTTATTTTTACCTAGCGCATATATATTAACAAGGAAGTTGCCATTAGATTTAGAAGGTTGTTTATCATCTTCTGCCGGAGATAAATCTTTTATCAGCGAATCGCCAATAATGATAGGTTCAAATGCTGAATACGAAAAATCATTTCCACCAATAGAATGAAACGTAACCTCTAATTTAGCATCGGGATCTGTAGCCTTATCCAACGAAAATGTTACAGTGAAATCACTGGCGCTGGAATGAGCAGTAAAAACAAATTTTGCAGTACAGGTATTTTTCTCTATATCCCTTGAAATTCGGGGGGTATCATCAAAACTGGCATCTTGTAGGTCACTGTAAACTATGCCTGTTGTTTCTGTTACTTTATGAGTATCATCACCCAAATAAGTCACAGTAATAACAACCGGGCACTCTTCTAAAACCGTTATTCCTGAAACGATATCTGCTGTAAGTGTCGACATATTAAGCCTCATATTAAAGTTAAACACCAATAAGTAACAAGCACCTAATTTCCTATCAAAATAATGCATTTACACAACGATGCTTACTCTCTATTATCTCCTTCCTGTTTGTCACACAAATAAATTATTCACTTTAGCTATTAATATCATAGCAATAAACCCACCACTCATAACATAAGCTTTATATCCAAGTATATCCTATATAGTTACAATATATCTGGGGTTAAAATTACGGTAATTGTTAGATCACTGTTCGCCATGTTGACTATTATTCATCCTGTCACCATTAGTTCCATGATTCCTTGGTTGAAAATAAAATAACAACGATTAATAAAACATTATAGTATGTAATAAAGAAATCGCCAGTTCACCAATAAGAAATATGTTCGGAAAAACGGAAAATGCTTACGCATTTTCCAGCAAATAAATAAAATCTCAATCGGTTAAGTTTATTGTCCAGGTGGAACAGTATCAAGATATCCAAACCAAATCTTAGATTCTTTTTTTCCTACGCTATAAGTGATATAAACCGAGCCTGGTGTACCATCACGATGTGAATCTATATTAGTAAAAGGCGTCTGACCAAGCGGAATAATAGTCTCTCCTGCCGCCACTTCTTCGGCAGTTACCGTATGAGGTTCGATAAAATAAAGTTTCGAAGATGGATTATCATTGACAATACCATTAACGTAAATACGTACATTGATAACATTATTTACCTCTATTCCATTGTTTTTACCTACAGCAATATGGACATCCAATCCTCCACCTAAGATATCGTTAAGATTGATCCAAGCTGGCCAGCCAAAATCCAACTGTAGCATATGACTAAAAATTCTAGGTACAGCTAATGTACGCTTAATCTCTGGTGGTACATTTGGTGCTGACCTCGTTAAATTAAAATAGAGGGCAGATGACATAGTGATATTTCCCATTGCGTCAGCAATATAATAATATAACTCATTATCGCCAATATTTGGAACACTGGCATATGGAACTAAAATAAACGAATTATCCAACTGATTCAGATCAGTAATGACAGCAGACGCACTTGGCGTTTCGTCATTATCTTCTTTGATCATTAAGAAAACTGTGTCTTTCAGTCCAGCACCTTTATAAAATGGGATACTCACATGAAAACCTGTACTGCTATATCCTATTGATGGCGTTAATTTATTACCATTCAGTTCTTCAATATCTGGCGTTGCCAGCGTTGGAGCAATGTCTTCTGTAATAAATAGAATGTTTGATAAAGGTTTTTTCGAAAAATCCGGCAATTCTGTGAACATATTAACTGAATAGTTACTATTCTCTTTCTGACTGGAGAAAACCCTTAAAGCAACAAAACCGTTTTTATCCGTATTGATATAATATTTATTAATACTTAATTTTCGAATAAAAGGAGATATTTCTTCCGTAATTTTTTCTCCATCATACCCAAAAATACGCACTGGCTTATCCATTACCAGAGGAATTTGAAAATAGGGTAATGGCTCATTTGTTTTACTTAATGCATAGATATTAATTAGCAGGCTGCCATTAAATTCAGAAGGTCGTTCATCATCCGCTGCCGGAAATAAATCTTTTATCAACGAATCGCCAATAATGATAGGTTCAAATGCTGCATATGAAAAACCATTTTTATCAATAGGATGAAATACAATCTCCAATTTAGCATCAGGGTCCGTAACCTTATCCATTGAGAATGTTATGGTGAAATCACTGGTGCCAGAATTAGCAGTAACAACAAATTTCGCAATACAGATATTATTTTCGACATCTCTCAAAATACGAGGGGTCTTATCAAAACGGATATTTTCTAGGGTACTATACACTATATCAGTCGTTTCCGTTACTTTATGTGTATCATCACCTGAATAAGTCACAGTAATGACAAACGGGCACTCTTCTAAAACCGTTATTCCTGAAACGATATCTGTTGTAAGTGTCGACATATTAAACCTCATATTAAAGTTAAACACCAATAAGTAAAAATCGCCTAATTTTCTATCAAAATAATGGGTTTACACAATGATGCTTACTCTCTATTACCTCATTCCTATTTGTCACATAAATAAATTATTTAATTTAGCCGTTACTGTAATAGCAATAAACCCACCACTCACAGCATAAACTTTATATCTAAGTATATCTCTGAGGTTAAGATTAAGATAATCGTTAAGTCACTTTTCGCCATGTTTGCCATTATTCATAATGTCACCATTAACCCCATGATTCATTGATTAAAAATAAAACAACAACGCTTAAGAAAATATTATAGCTCGGTAATAAAGAAATCGCCAGTTCACCAATAAGAAACATGTCCGGAAAAATGGAAAACGCTTACGCATTTTCCATAAGCAGGTAAACGATCAATCAGTTAAATTTATTGTCCAGGCGGAACAGTATCAATATATCCAAACCAAATCTTAGATTCTTTTTGGCCTACACTGTAAGTGATATAAATCGAGCCTGGCGTACCATCACGATATGAATCTACATTAGTAAAAGGCGCCTGACCAAGCCGAATAATAGTCTCTCCTGCCGCCACTTCTTCGGCAGTTACCGTATGAGGATCAACAGAATAAAGTTTCGAAGATGGATTATCATTTACAATACCATTAACGTAAATACGTACATTAATGACATCATTTACCTCTATTCTGTTGTTTTTACCCACAGCAATATAGGCATCCAACCCTCCTCCTAAAATACCGTTAAGATTAATTGTACCTGGACAGCTAAATTCCAACTGTGTTCTATGATTAAAAATTATAGGTCTCGCTAATATACGCCTAATCTCTGGTGGTACATTTGGTACTGACCGCGTTAAATTAAAATAGAGGGAGGATGACATAGTTACATTTCCCATTACATCAGCTATGTAATAGTATAACTCATTATTGCCAATATTTGGGACACTAGCATATGGAACTAAAATAAATGGTATATCCAACTGATTCAGATCAGTAATTACAGCAGACGCACTTAGCGTTTCGTCATTACCTTCTCTGATCATTAAGAAAACTCTATCTTTCGGTCTAACACCTTCATAGAACGGGATACTCACATGAAAACCCGTGCTACTATTTCCTATTGATGGAGTTAATCTATCACCGTCCAGCTCTTCTATATCTGGCACCACAAGCGTTGGAGCAATGTCTTCTGTAATAAACAGAATATTTGATGAAGATTTCCTTGAAAAACCCTGTAATTCAGTGAACATATTAACTACGTAATTCCCCGTTTCCTCCTGACTGGGAAAAATCTTTAAGGCAACAAAACCTTTATCATCGGTATTAATATAGTATTTGTTATTACTGAGCTCTTGAATAAAAGGAAATATTTCTTTCGTAAGTTTCTTTCCATCATACCCAAAAATACGCACTAACTTATCCGTTACCAGAGGGATTTGAAAATAGGGTAACGGATCATTTGTTTTACTCAGCGCATATAGATTAATAAGGAGGCTACCATTGAATGGTGAAGGTTTCTCATTATCCGCTGCCGGAGATAAGTCTTTTATCAACGAATCGCCAATAATGACAGGTTCAAACGCTGCATGTGAAAAACCATTTTTATCAATAGGATGAAACGCAATCTCCAATTTAGCATCGGGGTCCGTTGCCTCATCCATTGAAAATGTTATGATGAAATCACCAGCGCCAGAAGCAGCAGTAACAACAAATTTTGCAGTACAGGTATTATTTTCGATATCTCTTGAAATACGGGGGGTCTTATCAAAACGGGTACTTTCTGGGGTACTATACACTATATCAGTCGTTTCCGTTACTTTATGTGTATCATCACCTGAATAAGTCACAGTAATGACAACCGGGCACTCTTCTAAAACCATTATTCCTGAAACGATATCTGTTGCAAGTGTCGACATATGAAACCTCATATTAAAGTTAAACACCAATCAGTAACAAACACTTAATTTTCTATCAAAATAATGCGTTTATACAACGATGCTTACTCTCTATTACCTCCTTCCTGTTTGTCACGTAAATAAATTATCTACTTTAGCCATTACAGCAATAGCAATGTATTCTTTATCCAAAAGGTATCATAAAGTGGGATATAGTGTTTCCTCCACATATTCCTTGATTAATGTATGAGGATCAATAGTAATAAATACTTAATCCAACTCTTCTCACACAATACCATCAGAGTAAACATTCATATTAATAATATCATCTACATTAATTTCAGTGAACAATTAAATACTTTATTTTGCCTCGCTGTTCAAGTTCTAAATAACCTTGGTGAGTAAAAATTCTAGCTACAGCTAATGTATGAGAAACCTCTGTGATCGCTCATTAGGGACTGAATCGTTTAAAATAACGAGAAGGTAGGGCTATGTTTTCACTATAAGTCACAGTAATGGCAACTGGGCACTCTTCTAAAATCGTCATTCCTGAAATTATATCTGCTGTAAGTGTTAACATATTAAACCTAATATTAGAATTAAACATCAATAAGCAATAAACACCTAATTTTCTATCAAAATAATGCGCTTCAACAATAATGCTTACTACCTATTATTTCCTCCCTACTCTTCACATAAAACTACATAAGCCATTGTCTTTAAATTGCTATTGTTCAACAAATGAGCCTGAATTTTTTTGTTATTCACTTGCAGCCCTCCCATTCTTATTCCATCAGAACTTAATCCGTCAATTGGATCACCTAATAAACCCTTTTGAATAAGATCTAAATCCAAATTATTAACCAGATAATCAATTGAACCACCAAGATCACTCTCCTTTATCCTATTTCCTCTTGTACAAATAGGTAAAGGTAGACTCTCGTCAATACGAGTCTGCAGCGAAGAAACGTAACCAATCCCCGGCCCTATGTAACTAGAATCATCAATAATTACAAAGTGGTCAATTTTCACATTGGGAATAACATATTTTAAATATCGACCAGATATTGAGTGTGTAAACGTCGCAGTTAATGTAGCCGTTCCTGCTTTTTTAACGCTAAAATCACCTTGTAACGCCTCAACATCAACTACACTCTTATTACTTGAATCATATACTTCATTATAATCAGCCATATGTGATTCCCTCGACAAATACTCAGGTTTAAACATCATTCCTTCCCAGCCAAAGTTCATTCTTTCCTTTGGTACTGAACGCCCGAGCGATTCTCCATCTTTATGGTGATAATCCAATATAAAAAAGTTAGCAACATCCTGCTCATTAGCCTTAATTTCCACTGTTTTATTCTTAGAACCAACAGATGAATCATTCACTTTGGCCGTTACCATAACAGCAACAAACCCACCACTTTTACTATATATCTGATATTGCGCTTTCCCATCAGCATCTGTTTTACCATCACCCACTACCTGAGTAACTAGGTTTTTATCAGTGATGGTAACTCCCTTACTATTTGTTGCACTCCAGGCCACCGCAACACCGCTTTTCGCCTGACCGGAAAAATCTTTTACTGTGGCAGTAAAAGTATAAGTATGCCCCTCGCCTTCTCCTTCTGTTACGTGATCTGGGCTAACAGTAAGAGAAGCAAGCTCATCAGGGCTGATAAAACTGACTTTTTTATCAGCGTTCTCCGCCGTCTGCTGGGTAGCCGTTTTCGCCGATACCTGCACATCCTTCACCGCCGCCGTGCTGGTTAAGGTCGCCGTCACCTGCCCCTGCGCGTTACTGACCGAATCGCTCTGTTTCGTCAGGGTTAACCCATCAACCGTTGGCTCTGTCTGCCAGTCAATCTCAATCGGTTTATCCGCCACCAAATTGCCATATGCATCTTCCACTGTCGCCGTGAAAGTGTAAGTATCAGTGCCTCCGTTGTAGAGTGGACCCTCTTTGTCCACCGTTACATGGGTAACATGATAGCTAGTGCTCAGCTCCTCAAAGCTCACCGGGCTATCGGCCTTGACCCATGACGGGTTCGCCGCCGCCTTCGCCGATACCTGCACATTCTTCACCGCCGCCG
>NZ_JFGV01000027.1:0-60876 GCF_000612035.1 Photorhabdus aegyptia
GAGTGCAGCCAACAAAGAGGCAACTTGAAAGATGACGGGTATATATAAAATACTTCATTTCTTTATGATATAAAGGATAACGCTATGCTAATCGAACTTATTACATCATGTAGGAAATCAACCGCAATTTATGCTTTTGTTGATATGGGTTTGTCTGTTCACTTTAAAGATGGAGCTTGCGTAAATATCAGCGAGCTTTCCCGTCAATATGGTCTTGATCATTCTCGCTTTAGCCGGTTATGTGAATATTTAATCAAAATAGGGGTATTGGTTAGCAGCAATGAGGGCGTTGCGCTTTCTGAGGAATGCAGTGCGCTTGCCGATCCTGAAAGTATGGAGTCATTAATGGTAAGGTGTGAAGTTAGCCCAGAATACTGGAATGCTTGGTCAATGTATTCAAAATCATTATATGAGAATAATAATAAAACGGCATTTGAAATAGCGCATGGAAAACCATTCTTTGAATATTTGGATAATCATGAATTGTTTAGATCAAATTTTGATTCTTTTATGTCAAAGAACTCGGACAAAATAATAGACAAAATCCTCGATATTTATGATTTTAATCAATACAAAAGAATACTAGATGTTGGGGGAGGAGAAGGGAAGCTTCTGATAAGAATGAATGAAAAAATAAAAGGAAAACATTACGCTGTATTAGATAGATATAATGAAATTCCTGTTTTAGAAGATATTGAATTTATAAATGGAGATTTTTTTAAATCAGTTCCATCTGGTTATGATTTATATATTTTAAAAAATATTATCCATAATTGGTTTGATAATAATGCAGTATTAATTTTGCAGAGCTGTAGAAAAGCTATGGATGATAATGCAACTGTTTTATTGATAAGCACAGTGAAGAAACCACGATTAGAAATAATTGACTCTACGGATATATTAATGGATGTATTATTATTAGGAAAAGAGCGTTATTTGAGTGAATTAGAGGAGTTAGCTTGCCAGGCAGGATTTGTCGTTAAAAGTATTAAAGAGATAAATGAGAAATATTCAATTATAGAACTAGGGGTAAAATAAATTATAGATAATCATAGAACTCCGTAAGAATAATCATATGGATATTGTGCATTTGAAAATAGGTATAACAAGTATGGCATCAAAATATCTGATGCCATATTTTTATCTTATTTTATAAAAACATATAGATATTTGAAATTTAATTCAGATATTTATAATGAACGTAATTTTCATAAGCATTATATTTTTAATGTTGGAATTAATTAGTAATAGGTAGGATGTCACTACCCTTCATTGATGATCTTTAGGGTGGAGCATCATTGATGTTTCTTTTCCTATTGCCTAAATAACACATTCAAAAAATACCTGTAATTTCTCAGGTTTTATAATTATCATTTTTTTATAAATGAATGTAAATGGCAATATATGCACTGCGTTATTTTCTGCTATTTAATTTTTAAGGGTTCTGAGAAGAGTTAATTGTGATCTTTGTCATTTCTTTTTATCAAATTTAATATAATCTGATAATTAACATCTTATGCTCAAAAATGCGGATGTAAGATGAATTGAATCTTTGCATGAAAAGATAACAAAGCTAATAATTACATTTTAGTTCAAATGGGTTGTCAGGATATCCAATCTATCATCATGGTATTTCTTGGATTTTTGATAAAATATTTAATTTATTAATAATATAAAGATATAAAGGATGGCTCAATGCTAACTGAACTGATTGCGTCAAATAGAAGATCAGCTGCAATTCATGCTTTTGTTGATACCGGATTATCTACTCACTTTAAAGATGGAATTTATGTTGATATAAGCGAGCTTTCCCGTAAATCTGGTGTTAATTGTGCTCGGTTTAGTCGATTATGTGATTTCTTAGTTGAAATGGGGGTGTTGGTTAGTAAAGATAATAAATTCAGGCTTTCTGATGAGTGCCAGGTGTTTGCCGATCCTGAAAGTTTTGAGACATTCATGATAAAGCTTGAAATTTGCTCATATTACGGTAACGCTTGGTTAATGTATGGAAAATCCTTATTTGAAGATGATGGCAAATCGGCATTTGAAATGGCACATGGCAAGCCATTCTTTGAATATCTGGATGGTAACAAATTTCTCAAATCAAATTTTGATGCTTTAATGACAAGAGTCTCAAATTTAATCGTTGAGGAGTTACTTGGTATTTATGATTTTAATCAGCATAATAGAATATTAGATGTTGGAGGGGGAGAAGGGGAGCTTTTAGCAAGAATTAGTGAAAAGGTAAAAGGAAAACATTACGCTGTATTGGATAGATATAATGAACTTCCCATTTCTGACAATATAGAGTTTATCAATGGAAATTTTCTAAAGTCAATTCCATCCGGTTATGATTTGTATATTTTAAAAAATGTTCTCCATAATTGGTCCGATAGTGACTCAATACTTATTTTGGAGAATTTCCGCAAAGCAATGGATAAAAACTCATCTCTATTATTGATAAATATGGTGAAAGAGCCTGAATTTTCTAGATCTTTCGATATATTAATGGATATGTTATTTGCGGGGAAAGAACGTAGTGTTGATGAGTTCGAATATCTGGCTAATCAAGCTGGCCTTGTCGTTCAAGAGATTAAACTGGTAGAACAATCATATTCACCATATTCATTTATCGAACTACGGATAAAATAAATTGTAGGAACTACAGATTATTCCCAAAGATGATTAATATGGATATTGTCTCTTTAAGGAACGGATAGATAAAATAAAGCATCAATTTTTTGATGCTTTATTTTATATCAAAGAAATAGATAGATTAAAATAGAAAGTGAATTTAATTTAAAATCTTATGATAAAAAATAATTTAAACAAAAATATTGAACTTAATATCTAATCATTCCTTGCACTTAATGCGTAATAAGCAGGATATGACTATCCTGCTTATGATTATATTAAAAACGCATTAACGTTTCTCTTCTTGTTGTTCCTGTTTCATCACTTCACGATACCAGCGTGGGTGATGTTTCTTAGCCCAACCACGGGTTACCCAACCTTCAACCATTGCTCGGAGAGATCCTTTCACCCAGAATGCCGCATAAGCGTGAACCATAATCGTCAAGATTAAACCAATAGCTGACATTGAATGGATTAGAAGCGCGATTCGAATTATCGGAATAGAGAAGAGATCAGCAAAATAGGGGCGCCAAATAATAACACCACTGACAGCGAGTAATATCAAGCAAATACTGATAGACCAATAGACCCCTTTCTGACCTAAGTTGTATTGACCAATATCGCCCGCTTCCTCATTTTTCATAATCTTATGGATGTTTTGCAGCCATACAATGTCATCTTTGTCGATAAAGTTATGTTTGAAATATCTGAAAAACATAAAGATAAATAAAATAAACATTGCTGAACCGACAAATGGATGCAAAATCCGTGACAATTGCGGCGTACCGAAGATATTCATCAGCCAGTTAAAAGAGGGGAAAAAGAATCCTAATCCACTAATGGCGGTAAATAGAAAACAGAGTACCACCGCCCAGTGGTTTACTCTCTCAACTGGTGAGTGACGGATAATAATATCTTTCCTGCCTTTCATCGCGGTTCCTCCCCATTGGCTGATTGCTGTGAAGGCTCGGCATCACGACGCGCATTTTCCTCATCTTCTTCCGTTATCCGGTTCGGACCAATACCCACATAATGGAAGAGGCTGGCAGCGAATGTGGCTGCAAATCCCACTGCGGCCAGCGGTTTCCAAATACCTTTCCAGAAGGTGACGGTCGGGCTAATAGCGGGATTGTCCGGTAGGCCATGATATAGTTGTGGTTTGTTAGCATGGTGCAGTACATACATCACATGGGTACCACCAACACCATCAGGATCGTACAAACCCGCATTCTCATAACCGCGGCCTTTCAACTCACTCACCCGTTCAGCCGCCAAATCCTTCATGGCTTTTTTACTGCCAAAATGGATTGCACCGGTCGGACAGGTTTTCACGCAGGCCGGCTCCTGACCGACGTTAACGCGATCAACGCACAGAGTGCATTTATATACCCGGTTATCTTCTTGGTTGAGTCGTGGCACATTGAATGGACAACCGGCGATACAGTAGCCACAGCCAATACAGTGTTCCGACTGGAAATCAACAATCCCGTTGGCATACTGAATGATCGCCCCTTCTGCTGGACAAGCCTTCAAGCAACCGGGATCAGCACAGTGCATACAACCATCTTTACGAATCAACCATTCCAGTTTGCCGTTCTCTTCAACCTCTGAGAAGCGCATCACGGTCCATGATTTGGCGGTTAAATCAGCCGGGTTATCATAAACACCAACGTTATAACCGATCTCATCACGGATATCGTTCCACTCAGAACAGGCCACCTGACAAGCTTTACAACCGATACAGGTTGTCACATCAATCAGTTTCGCAACGCCCTCCTGGTCATCCCGCACCCGTGGCGCAGGAGTAAAAGAATTTGTGGCAGAGCGGCGAATGATGTCTTGAGTTTGCAATGACATAATTTTTCCCTTTACACTTTTTCCACATTGACCAAGAACGCTTTGAATTCAGGCGTTTGTGTGTTCGCATCACCAACAAATGGTGTCAAGGTATTGGCAATAAAGCCTTTCTTCGCTGCCCCTTCAAAGCCCCAATGAATCGGAATACCGATAGTATCCACTTCACGACCATGTACATTCAGGGTACGAATACGTTTGGTGACAACCGCTTTCGCTTTGATGTAACCGCGATTAGAGCTAACTTTGACGGTATCACCGTGCTTGATGCCTTTCTTTTCTGCCAGTTTTTCACCGATTTCCACAAACTGTTCAGGTTGGATAATCGAGTTCAACAATGCGTGTTTTGTCCAATAGTGGAAATGTTCTGTCAAACGGTAAGTGGTTCCCACATAAGGGAATTTATCTGCCTTACCCATTGCTTCAAAGTCGCTTTTGAACACTCGGGCAGCCGGGTTGGATACCACATTCGGATGCAATGGATTGGTCCCCAATGGCGTTTCAAAGGGTTCATAGTGTTCAGGGAATGGCCCTTCCGCCATCTTATCAATAGCAAACAGACGCGCCATACCTTCCGGTTGCATGATAAATGGGCCAACATCCGTTTCCGGCGCAGCCACACTATAATCAGCAGTATCGACGCCACCCCACTTAATACCATCCCACGTTAGTAACTGACGTTTCTCATCCCAAGGTTTGCCCTGCGGATCGGCCGATGCGCGATTGTACAAAATACGACGATTTAACGGCCATGCCCATGCCCAACCGAGAGTATTGCCTAATCCTGACGGATCGGCGTTATCACGACGGGCCATCTGGTTACCTTCCGGCGTCCAGCTTCCGGCAAAGATCCAACAACCACTAGCGGTAGTACCATCATCACGTAGCTGCGCAAAAGAGGTTAATTGCTGACCTTGTTTCACTATGACGTTGCCATCAGCATCAATCAGATCAATCAGTGCCCGGCCATTACTCTCTTGGGCCACTTCTTCCGATGTAGGGCTGTCCGGGTTGAAGTAATTCCAGGTCATGCTCAGCAGCGGCTCTGGTGATGCTCCCCCTACCGCACGGTACATATCCCGCATGCGTTTGAAGATACCGGAGAGGATCTCTCCATCACCGATGGCTTCTCCCGGCGCATCCGCACCTTTCCAGTGCCATTGCAACCAGCGACCAGAGTTAACAATTGAACCGTTTTCCTCTGCGAAGCAGCAGCACGGCAGGCGGAAAACTTCTGTCTGAATTTTGGATGAATCGACATCGTTAAATTCACCGTGGTTCTGCCAGAAAGTTGACGTTTCAGTGTTAAGCGGATCGATAGTGATCAGGAATTTCAGTTTCGACAGGGCGTCAACCACTTTGTTTTTATTCGGAAAAGAAGCTACCGGGTTAAAGCCCTGGCAAATATAGCCATTGACTTCACCTTTCGACATCATGTTAAAAAATTGCAGGACGTCATAACTTTTGTCCCACTTCGGCAGCCAATCAAAACCCCAGTCGTTATCTTTACGGGCATTATCACCGTAGAAACTCTTCATCAGACTGATAAAGAATTTTGGGTAATTCCCCCAGTAGTTAATCTGACCCGGCAGCATCGGTTTGGGGGTATTTGCCTGGAGATAAGTTTGTAGATCGGCCTGCTTCTCTGAGGGAAGTGTCAGATATCCCGGCAAGCTTTGCGACAACAATCCCAAATCAGTCAATCCCTGAATATTCGAGTGACCACGCAATGCATTAACACCGCCACCTGCCATACCCATGTTGCCCAATAGCAGTTGGATCATCGCCATAGTTCGAATGTTCTGTGCACCCACTGAGTGTTGAGTCCAACCCAGTGCGTACAGGAAAGAAGCGGTCTTATCCTTAACACAAGTCTCTGCAATATATTCGCAGACTTTCAGGAAATCCTCTTTTGGTGTACCGCAAATATTACTGACGACATCGGGCGTATAACGGCTAACGTGCTCTTTTAACAAATTCCACACACAACGTGGGTGCTTAAGTGTGATATCACGTTGAGCAAAGCCGTTTTCATCCAGTGCATAGTTCCAACTGGTTTTGTCGTATTGACGTTTTTCTGCGTCATAACCACTGAACAGACCATCATTGAACGAATAATCTTCACGCACGATCAGACTGGCGTTGGTATACGCCTCAACATATTCATGGTTAATCTTATTGTTAGTCAGCAGATATAAAATCACACCTGACAAGAAAGCAATATCGGTACCAGAACGGATTGGAGTATAGAAATCCGCTACAGATGCTGTACGGGTAAAACGTGGATCAATCACAATTAACTTAGCGTTATTATGGATTTTGGCTTCCATTGCCCAACGGAATCCCACAGGATGCGCTTCGGCAGCGTTACCACCCATAACGACTATTAGATTCGCGTTCTTGATATCAACCCAGTGGTTGGTCATCGCACCGCGACCAAATGTTGGAGCAAGACTTGCTACCGTTGGTCCGTGTCAGACACGTGCTTGGTTGTCTACGGCGAGCATGCCGAGAGCGCGACTAAATTTTTGCGACAGATAGCCTGTTTCGTTACTGGAAGCCGATGCACACAGCATGCCGGTCGTCAGCCAGCGATTGACTGTCACGCCTTCTTGATTGGTTTTAATGAAATTGGCGTCACGGTCTGCTTTCATTAACTTAGCGATGCGATCAAATGCCTCATCCCAAGTAATACGTTGCCATTTGTCAGAACCCGCTGCGCGATATTCCGGGTATTTCAGGCGGCTTTCGCTATGGATAAAATCAACTAGGCCAGCCCCTTTAGGACAAAGTGCGCCGCGGTTTACCGGATGATCAGGATCACCTTCAATATGGAAAATAGTTGCTTTCGCGTTTTTTGCGCCATCGCCAAGGCTGTACATCAACAGCCCACAACCGACAGAGCAGTACGTACAGGTATTTCGGGTTTCACGCGCACGCAACAATTTATAGTTACGTGTTTGTGCAAGGGCTGCGGCTGGCGCAAAGCCCAACGCGGCTACCGTTGTACCTGCCATACCGCCAGCGCAGATCTTAAAGAACTGCCTTCTGCTGACTTGCATGGGAATCTCCTCACTCACATTGTCTTAAACAGTATCCATTCCATCATGGGAAAAATTTTGAATGTGTTCTTTTTTATTAAAACCACTTTCCGTAGTGGGATCAGATTTATTGCCTGACAAATAGTATAGACTCTTTTTTTCACACGATTATTATGTCGTAACACTATTAGGAACTCATCTAATGTATAACGTAAAATCAGGGAAGTTGTTACCATTTGGTGTGATCAAGGGGATAACACGAACGAACGTGCAACAAAAGCACCATCTTGATACATTAAAAGCTGATTGGATTGCAGAAGAAATTCCTGTTGCTTTAGTTTACAACGGTATTTCGCATGTCGTAATGATGGCAAGTCCTAAAGATCTCGAATATTTTGCTATTGGGTTTTCGCTTTCCGAAGGCATTATTGAATCTCAACACGAGATTCGCGGCATTGATATTATCGCTAATTGTAATGGCGGTATTGAGTTGCAAATCGAACTTTCTAGCCGTCGTTTTGCTGGTTTAAAAGAGCGCAGACGTAATCTGGCTGGACGAACAGGTTGTGGCATCTGTGGAACAGAACAACTTTCTGATGTTTTTCGCCCGATTTCCCCGTTGCCTTTTACTCAAACCTTTTCGTTAAGCCAGCTTGATCACGCTCTCTCTCAACTGACTAATGTTCAGGATGTTGGGGCATTGACAGGTTGCACTCATGTGGCAAGTTGGATTGATCCGGAAGGTAAATTATTGGGGGGATGTGAGGATGTAGGTCGTCACGTTGCACTGGATAAAATGCTAGGCATGAAGGCGAAAACAGGTTGGCAGCAAGGCGCTGTTTTGGTATCTAGTCGTGCTAGTTATGAGATGGTACAAAAATCAGCCGTTTGTGGTGTTGAGATTCTGTTTGCGGTTTCAGCAGCAACTTCATTGGCTGTAGAAATCGCTGACCGATGTCATTTGACCTTGGTTGGTTTTTGTAAACCCGGTAAAGCGACTATTTATACCCATGCTGAGAGATTAATAAGTTAAATGCGCATAAAAATAGGCATATCAAGAACGCTCGCATTTTCCTACTGTGATTAATATGAAAAGTTGATTTTTATATTAATCAACCGAGGTTATCGCAATAATTCTGCATCATGCAAGCTGTGAAACATCCATAGGTTGGGTTCAATGTAATAAGCCATTTGCTGTTGTATATCCACCACCAGTGGTACTAAACCACCAGGAATAATATATTGACCACTTTCGGGGAGTTTCATTCCTAGCCATTCCTGCCATTTATCAAGTGTGGCATCTATATGCATTGAGTGTATCGCCGGTCGAATAATCTTCGCTCCCAGACGCCAGTGTGCCCGAATCCAGGGATCAAAAGGTTCATTGTTATCATTTTTCCATTCACAGTATTGTACAAAATCCTGCAATGGATAGTTTTTTTTCAACGTCGGCCTCACGGGAACAACTAATGCTTTAAACCCTGCCTCGATAGCCGCTTGTTTTAAGCTGCCAATAAGCAATGCCGGTATATTCTTACCGCGAAATTCAGGCGCTACGGTTACTGATAATGCCGACAATATTTTTGTGACTGTTTTTCCACGAGCAAACATACCTCTGCGGAAAACTTCATCCCAACCATTATCTGGCAGTTGTTCTAATGAGTCGCCTTCCCAAGGGAAAGGTACTGAATTAGCAACACCAATTAATTTCTGCTCTTCCCCTTGTTGCAAAATAGCAAATTGCTGAAAATGGCTGAAATCTGGCTCAAATAATTTATTCCAATGTTCATATGTCACAGGGGAGTTCTGCATAAACAAAGGCCAATTATTATAAATAAGCTCATCAGTGGCATTTTTTAAAT
This sequence comes from Photorhabdus aegyptia, assembly GCF_000612035.1. Lineage (NCBI taxonomy): Bacteria > Pseudomonadati > Pseudomonadota > Gammaproteobacteria > Enterobacterales > Morganellaceae > Photorhabdus > Photorhabdus aegyptia. Next base: position 9,392 of record NZ_JFGV01000027.1, read on the forward strand.
CAGGTCGTTGTTTGGCGGATTGAATAATGATGTGTGTTTTCAAAGTAGGATTTCCTGTAAAGGTAATTTGTAATATTGATAAGTACTTCATTAGTGGAAAATTTTAATTGTATAGAATAGCAGTAATATTTATGGACATAAATAGATAATATGTTTTAAGTAATTTCTACTAAGAGCCAATTAAATGAATTTTATATTTTTGATTAATTGTTTAACTTGAATTTTTATTTATCTTGCACTGATAATACGCCGTTGGAAATACAATAGAATCAACTCACTGTTTGTCCCAATAGAGTTATTTTATTTGCCGTTGTTGATCATAAAAGTGTTCTTGGGCAGTAATCAGATAAAAATGTTAGCTTTTGAATGCATTTCGCATTTAAATACGGCCGGACGGAAAAGTGATAATACTTTTACCTATTAAATAACTTGTTATAATATTGGGACACTTGGCTTTTTCATTCATTTTGGCTCTCCTCATGAGGCTAATTTCATGAATTAATCAACTTTTTCTATGAGTTTTTATATATTTTGGCAACAATGATTATATGTCACTATTTCACACAGGAATTATTATCGTCCTATGACCGATAAATTGGAAATCAATCACGTTGGTATCACATAATTGATACAGGTTGACTTTTATTGAACCCGATTAATGTTAAAGTATAAGTATTTCTTATGTATGTGAATTCGGCAATAATTGCTGCAAGTTTTCTTTCCTAAGTGATTTATCTGTTTCTTTTCCAATTTGATGTGACTATGGCTGATATTTAGGCCGGTAAGAGGAGAGCCTGATGGCGGGTTTACTACCGATTACTGTAATTGGTGCGGCGGCAGGAGATATTGTTCTTAGTTTACCGAGGCTTCCTCGCAGTGGGGCAGATCAGGAAGCTAAGGAAATTGATCGACAGATTGGCGGTTCTGGTTTTAATGTTGCTCGGGCCTTGGTCCGCCTGCAAGTCCCTGTGATCAATGGTATACCCGTTGGTAACGGATACTGGGGTAAGCAAGTCGCCAAAGAGATGCAAGCCCTTGGGCTTGAGGTCACATTGATCTATTCCTATCTTGATAATGGTTGGTGTTTGGCAATGGTTGAACCGGATGGTGAAAGAAGTTTTGTCTCCGTAAGTGGTTGTGAAGTTGACTGGAATACGGCCATGCTCTCTTCTATTGCTTTGCCGGAAAGGGGATATATCTACTCCAGCGGTTATGTCATGGCGGGTAAATCAACGGCGATTTTATGTGACTGGTTACTGGCGTCACCATCCGGGCAGACGTTATTGCTGGATTTTGGCCCACGTTTACCAGAAATAGATCCTACTTTCCTTGATGCATTACCTGTTGACCGGACCATTCTGACACTGAGTCGTAATGAAGTTGCTATATTGTGCGGGGAAGGCGATCCTGTCGTCCAAGCTAGCCGTTATTCCAGTAAAAGAAAAATCACTATTATTTGTCGGTTAGGTTCACAGGGTACGTGGATATGTCTGCCTGATCGTGAGCCAGAATATGTCGCGGCTTATAAAGTGAAAGTGGTGGATACCATCGGTGCTGGTGATGCTCATAGTAGTGGCATGCTTGCAGGTTTATCGCAGGGAATGTCGTTAAGAGATGCTGTTGAGCTTGGCAATCGTGTTGCTGCCATTGTTGTTAACCGTACTGGTGCTGCGGGCGCACCAACAATCAAAGAACTAGAGGAGTTTGTGTTTGAATAATTATTTCCAGACACTACGCCTCCTAGGCTTTAAGGGGCATAGTTAAAATGAGTGCATTACTTCCAGGTTGGAAAAGTAAAACGGCTTTATTTTTATCAGCTCAAACCATTTCTCTACTGGGGTCTTCCATTGTCCAGTTCTCTATCGTCTGGTATATCACCTTAAATACGTCATCGGGAGAAATGTTGGCTATTTCGGTACTCTGTGCATTTCTTCCTCAGGTATTGATCTCCTTATTTGCTGGTGTCTGGGCGGATACTTATAGCCGTAAGTTGCTCAGTATTGCCTCTGATGCAGCAATTGCATTAGTCACTCTTGGTTTAGCTATCTCTTTTATGCTCGGATTTAAGAGCATTGAGTTGTTATTTGTCGCGTTGATTGTCCGCTCATTCGGGACGGGCATCCAGATGCCGGCTGTTAGTGCTATTATTCCGCAACTTGTGCCGAAAGAGAAATTATTGCGGGTCAATGGTATTAATACGTCTCTGACTTCACTGATGATGTTGGCATCCCCTGCTATTGGCGGCTTTTTATATTCTCAAACTTCAATTGAAAATATTTTTTTGGTGGACGTAACGACTGCCATTATCGGCATCAGTATTGTTGCGTTTATTCCTATTCCTAAAATTGCTTCTGATTCCATACCGGATAATAAATTTCAGGCGATTTTAGCGGGCTTCCGTTATCTGCAAGAGAATAAATTGATCAGAAATCTTTTGATTTTTCTGATTTGTGTCTGCTTTCTGATTAGTCCGGCTGCATTTTTGACGCCTTTATTAGTTAATCGGACATTTGGAGAAGAGCCGTGGCGTTTAGCCGTTAATGAAATGACATTTAGTGCTGGCGCGGTTTTGGGGGGATTGCTGATCTCTTTCTGGAGTGAATATAAAAATAAAATGCGTATAACGGCGATAGCTTGCGCGTTTTTTGGCATATTTATGGTCGCTCTTGGTAATGCCTATTGGTTCCCACTTTATCTCGTACTCAATGTCTTTTTAGGTGTGGTAACACCTTGTTTTAACGCACCGATAACAGCGGTTTTTCAGGAAAGAATAGAACCTGAAATGATGGGTAGGGTATTTAGTTTAGTTCAAATTGCTCTGTCCTGTTCTCTGCCATTGGGTATGGTGTTGTTTGGTCCAATTGCTGACTATATTAGTATTCAATCTCTTTTAATGATATCTGGCGGGTTGATATTACTGACTGGCGCACTGTTTTTTATGTTTAACGGAGAAGACAGCCGAGAAAGTAGCAGCGCAGTTTAATCAGGCTTGATGTTGCCAGTTATGCGATAAGCGCAGCGCCGTGAATGGGTTTCCATATGTCGATTCTATCGACATATGGCTAATACATGTCGAAATTTATCGATTTTATCGACATGAAACCTTTACGTGTCGATGCCGTCAACATATACTCGCAACGTGTCGAAAAAAACAGGAAATATAAACATGACATGGCAGCCCGATGCGCCTTTTAATGCTATTCCCTTATTGCCACCAGTCATAAAGGTGATGGAGTCCATTGCGGTACTAAAAGCCTGTATACCTGCCAGAGCTGCACTGGCTGAGCTTAAGCAAGCGGGTGAATTGTTGCCTAATCAGGGGTTACTCATTAACTTGTTGCCACTGCTGGAAGCAAAAGACAGCTCAGAAATCGAAAATATTGTGACTACTTCAGACAAACTGTTCCAATATGCACAAGAAGACAGTCTGGCTGATCCTGCAACGAAAGAAGCACTACGCTACCGCACCGCACTTTATGAAGGGTTCATACAATTAACTCGGCGGCCACTATGCACGAGTACAGCTATTGAAGTTTGTAGCCGACTAAAAGCTGTTGATATGAATATTCGCAAAGTTCCCGGTACAACGCTGAGTAATCAGGCAACAGGTGAGATTACTTATACGCCGCCAGAGGGAGAATCTCAGATACGTGATTTACTCAGCAATTGGGAACAATTTCTTCATGCAGAAGATGGAATCGACCCATTAATCAAGATGGCTATTGCTCATTACCAGTTTGAGGCTATTCATCCATTTACTGACGGCAATGGACGTACCGGCCGTATCATTAATATTCTCTATCTTATTGAACAGCAGCTTTTGACATTGCCAATTATTTATTTAAGTCGCTACATTGTACAACATAAGAGTGATTATTATCGGTTGCTGACTCAAGTCACTGCCGCCGGGAAATGGGAAGAGTGGATTATCTATATGTTAACCGCAGTAGAGCAGACTGCTAAATGGACTACGGATAAAATTGCTGCGGTAAGAGAATTGATTGAACATACCAGTGAGTATATAAAACAAAGCCTGCCTAAAATTTACAGCCATGAGCTGGTACAGGTGATATTTGAACAACCTTATTGCCGTATTAGTAATTTGGTTGAATGTGATATTGCTAAACGTCAAACTGCTTCGGTTTATTTAAAACAGTTGGTCGATATCGGGGTATTACAAGAGAAAGTTGTTGGTAAAGAGAAACTGTTTATCCATCCAAAGTTGATGTGTTTGATGACACAAGACAACAATAGTTTTACGCATTATGTAAATGGCTGATAGAGGAGGATTTGTCAGCGGTCTGAAGCCATTATTTACAATAGCTTTTTTATCTAGGTGAGACGATCAGAGATCGCCTGATGAATCTGATGTTTATATATTGATTTTATTGTTTTTTCTGTTTTCTGCTATGTACGCGTATAAGTATATGGCAAATAAGGTAGAGCCTTTTCTCAGTGTTTACATTCACGAGCTTAAGAGAGACCCTGTAGCATTCTTTTGACCCTAAGCGTGATTTTCACTAAATAAACCTGTCGTTCTAGAATCCAATGGGTTAGGATAAAGCTATACATTGTCAAGGTTAAATTTGAATCGGAGCGTCAGACATTTATGGGAGCATCAATCACTGCAATAAATGTTGCTGCTGCCTTGAGTGTACCTGAGGATAAGGTATTAGAGCTTAGACCAACTTTATTATCTCCAGAGCATTTGGATTTTATTGGCTTAGTGCGCGCTGGTGAGCAACATAAATTTGTGCCTAACGCCGTCGTTTTGCACGATGAGCAACCATTCATTTATATCATTGATGATCAAAAGACGAGCAGCGTGTCTGAAAGAGAATTGCAAGATTCTATACGTTTTCTGGGCCTTCGGGCTGACGCTCCTTATGCAGCTGTTGTTAGACCCGGTATTGTTCAAGTCTATGCTTTGTCTAACATACGCAATGATCAGCCGCCGTTATTTGAGGTTAACCAGCTAGAACCTGGTATCCTTGCTCGATTGATGACAGGTGATGTTCTAGTTAACCCTAAAAGTGAAGTTAACTTCGGTGCGCATGAACTCATGCTCGAATTGCTCAACTCAGTTACAGACCATCTTGTTCACGCCAAAGGCATAGACCCAAGCGAGGTTTTGGCTCTTGTTGGTCGGGCGCTATTTATGCGGTTCCTAGGGGATCGAGGAATTATTCCTGAAGTTAGTCCATTACCAGATGTAGATAAGATTCAGGACTGTTTCAGTACAGCAAAATCTGCATCTGCGGCTTGTCGTTGGTTAGACAAAACTTTCAATGGTGATCTTTTAGAACTTCCAGATAGAGGCTCTATCGAGTATTTCCAGTGTTTAGACTCTCGTACTGCGGTTCTTAATGATCTGACCGCCATTATGCATGGGGATCGGCCACTTGGTGAGGGAGTTTATCAAACTCAGTTTTCTTGGGGGGACTTACATTTTTCTTATTTGCCCGTGGGGTTATTAAGCCAAGTATATGAGGTATTTTCTCACCGTTTCGATAAACGTGCCGCAAAGAGAGATAGTGTCTATTATACACCACACCACATTGCTGAAAACTTAATAAATCATGCTTTTAAGTCGCTTGGAACTGATGCGTATAAGTCGCGCGTTCTTGATCCAGCTTCCGGGGGAGGGGTTTTCCTTTTATCAGCGTTTAGACGCTTAGTTAAGGAGAATTGGCAAGCTACGGGGGTACAGCCTAATACGCGTGTTATTCGCAATATTCTCAATAATCAATTAGTTGGTTTTGATATTAACCCTGCTGCAAGACAACTAACAGCATTAGCGATATATTTAACTGCATTAGAACTTGATCCTGAAGCCGAAAAATTAAAGGATTTAGATTTTACTCCTTTACAGGATGCGGTTCTTATAGCCGCCGAAAAATGGGACAAATATTATCCTGAATTAAATCTTGGTAGCCTTTCACCAGAATCACTTGAATCTTATGAGGGAAAATTTGATTTAGTTATAGGAAATCCACCTTGGACTGCAACTAAAAATTCAATACGTCGTGATGTTCTTAATTCGATAGTTGCTACGCATATGGCTGAACGTGGATTAGAAGCGGTGCCCAACCCTGATGGTGTACCTGATCTTCCATTTGTTTGGGCATCTACTCGGTTAGCAAAACCTAATGGAATTCTTGCATTCGCACTCCATGGCCGTCTCCTTACGAAGATTTCTTCAATTGGTCATGCGGCTCGTGTTAGCCTTTTCCAAGGGATAGAAGTGAACTATATCCTGAATGGAATGGAACTGCGTAATACTTCTGTATGGCCGAATATGTCGGCACATTTCTGTTTGCTGGTTGCTCGTAATAAACGCGCAGATAAAGAGAGCCAATTTTATGCTGTCACACCTGTTGAAGATCCTGCACTGAATCGAGTCGGTCGTATTCGTGTTAACAGCAAAGATGCATGGATATCAGATGTGGCGATGGTTGAGAAGACTAGTCATTTATTTAAGACCTTGGCGAAGGGAAATGCTTTAGATATTGAGTTAATAGAGCGAATTGAAAATCTATATCCAAAAAGTATTGCAGATTATCTAAAAGATCTAAATATATCTGCCACTCATGGTTATCAAACCAAACAAGTTGGCGTCCCCGGAGTTGATTCTGCTTTTCTTTATGGTATGAAAAATATGCCGAAGCCGCAGGATGCCAATTGGTATATCGCCCCAGTTAATACTTTTTCAGATTTTCAATTTCAACGTGTTCATAGATTGCGCGAGCAAGAAAACTATGATGCCCCTTTAGTATTATTGAGAGAGTCGCCTAGTTCTAAAGATAATTGCCCAATGGCAATCCTTACATTTCAAAATGTAGCTTATAATCGTTCTTATATCGGATATAGTTGTAAGAAATCACCTGAGCCAGAATTACTAGCAGTATATTTATCTACTTTGTTTAATAGTCGATTGTTTTTGTATTTCACATTAATGACGAGTAGTAAAATGGGTTGTGAGAGAAGCACTCTACAGAAGGCTGAGGCAGAAATGTTTCCATTTTGCCCGTTGAATGAATTGAGTGAAGAACTTAAAAATCAATTAGTTTTAATTAAGGAAGCGTTCCTTACAAGCAGTGATGATGTTGAGAATTTAGTAGAAACTTTTATTCGAAAACTATATCACCTAAGAGTTGGAGATGTTAACCTTATTAACGATAGGCTTTCTGTAGGCCTTCCATATAAAGCTATTCGCACTAATGCCGTAAATGCTGTGGATAAAAAGATTATTGAGCGATTCAAGCAGACTTTACAAACGACACTGCTGCCATTTGATATGAGCGATACACCATTATGTATTGAAATATTGGATGTTGGTGCTTTTTCTCCATGGGTTTTTATACGACTTGGCGAACAAGAAAAGAGTGAAATCCCAAGTTCTGAACACCTAATGGCTACAATAGGAATGGGAGATTTCTTGGATGCTTCATTAGTTGAAATTCCGTTTAAAGACTCGTTATATTTAGGAATTCTCAATCAACGGCGATATTGGTCAAGTACATCAGCAAGAACATTAGCTCTTGATTTGATTAAACGTGGTCATCCAGTGTTGAATAGGGGATACAAATGACAGGGCTCGTCGGAAATCCTTTACCATACGTGACTGCACAAAATGGTTTTCCCGTGCAAGTCCCACCGAATATTATTCGTGTAGTTGCACAAGCTATAAAGTATGTTTGGGCGGAAATTAATGCAAACCCTGCAAAGCATCTTGTCAGTATAAGTCCGGGAGCTCCTGAAGAGGATGTTTATACTGATGCCATTTGTAATCTGCTATTGCAGATGTTAGAAATGGAAATACCGGTAGTTCCTGGTTTCTCTGGTGATACTTTCGAAACTGTTTGTCGGGGAGAAAATGTTCCTAATTACAATGGAAAGCTTCTTAATAAACAGCCAGATCTAATTATACGTCTTTCCAATAATCCTCTTTCGATAACCCGTAGGCTCGTTGGAATTTATATCGAGAGTAAGGTTGTATGTATGGCAAAACCAATGTATCTGTATACAACTGAGGGGATGTCGCGTTTTGTTGGTGGTGACTACGGATGGACTATGCAGGCCGGAATCATGTTGGCTTACCAAAAACCGAAGTTTCGCGAAATATCATCACTTGAAACACAATTAGTTAAAGAAAAAGAACTTCAAAGTAATGAGTCTAATGGAAAGTATTTAAAGATGTCTAATATATTTACGCCAATAACAGCTGTAAGCACACATAAACGGCAATGGAAATATTTAAATGGCGGTGATCCCGGTGAAATCAGTATTTGGCATATGTGGGACTTAATCGTACCAAAAATGCCATAAGTATAATGAACTGCCATCCTGCAAAATAATATTTTGAAATTTTGTCAGTTTTTTGGGCACAGCGACATAATTTTCTACCTATTGTGTCATGGCAAATCTCACCAATATTTTGACAAATTTGACGAAGGCGGCTTTGCAGAGTTGATTATAAAAATTCATTATGTACATAGATAGGTACACGCTAAACATGCGCTTTAGTGATACGTGATGAGACATTATGATAAAAGAACAGCCCGATTTTACGGGCTGTTTGAGAGGGTTCTACTAATGGTGAGACAATGCGAGATCGCCTGAAACCTTACTCAATATTCTGAATCTGCTCCCTCATCTGCTCGATTAGCACCTTCAATTCAATAGCGGAGTTAGTGATATCGGCGTTGATAGATTTGGAGGCAAGAGTATTAGATTCGCGGTTGAATTCCTGCATCATAAAATCCAGTCGGCGGCCGACGGCTTCTTTTTTCTTTAGAATATTACGGGTTTCTTTGGTGTGGGCATCAAGGCGATCTAACTCTTCTGCCACATCGAGGCGTTGAGCCAGTAAAACTAACTCTTGCTCAAGACGGTTATTTTCAAGCTGTACCTGTGCCTCTTCTAGTTTGGTTTGCAGGCGTTCCCGTTGCCATTGTATGATTTCAGGCATTTGTTGGCGAACTTTACCGACTTCTTCGGTTACTGCGTCCAAACGTTGTTCAATCATAATTTTAAGTGCATTGCCTTCGGCTTCACGGCTTTGAATAAAGGCATCCAGTGTTGTATCCAGTTCTTGCAGCAATTGAGTGCTGATAGCATCCAGGTCTTGCTCTTCTGCGGCCATAACGCCAGGCCAACGCAGAATATCAACAGGATTGATTTCACCTTCGTTACTCTGTTGCTTGACCCAGTTCGCCGCATTGACTAGCTGTTTTGCTAAAGTTTCATTCAGGATAAGTTCGCCTTGTGCGCGTGAGTCCAGTTCAAAACGCAGGTTGCACTCAACTTTCCCGCGAGTCAGACGGGAACGAATACGTTCACGGATTACCGGTTCCAAGCTTCTGAATTGTTCTGGTAGGCGAATATAAGTTTCTAAATAACGTTGATTAACGGAGCGCAGCTCCCAAGCCGCATTTCCCCATTTACTTTTGATATCTCGCCGTGCAAAAGCTGTCATACTACGGATCATGATTCGTTCCCAATTTAAACAAAAGATTAAGAGATTATAACGCTCGTTGTAGATGCAGGATAGGAATTAGCCCTGTTAGGCCGTATAATGCGCCCCCAATAATGGTTTAACAACGGAGATAACACTATGCGCCCAACAGGAAGAGCGGCAGAACAAGTGCGTCCTATCACTATAACCCGTCATTATACTAAGCACGCGGAAGGTTCGGTTCTAGTAGAGTTTGGGGACACCAAAGTGTTATGTAATGCATCCGTTGAAGAAGGGGTTCCTCGTTTCTTGAAAGGTCAGGGGCAGGGTTGGGTGACGGCGGAATATGGCATGTTACCGCGTTCTACTCATACCCGAAATGCTCGTGAAGCAGCTAAAGGCAAACAGGGCGGGCGTACGATGGAAATCCAGCGTTTAATCGCTCGTTCGCTACGCGCCGCTGTTGATCTAAAAAAACTGGGTGAACACACAATTACACTGGATTGTGATGTTATTCAGGCTGATGGCGGTACTCGTACGGCTTCTATTACGGGTGCTTGTGTCGCGCTAGCTGATGCGTTGAATAAAATGGTTGAAGCCGGCAAGCTGAAAGAGAGCCCTCTGAAATCAATGGTTGCTGCGGTCTCTGTTGGCATTGTAGGTGGTGAAGGCTGTTGTGATCTGGAATATGTAGAAGATTCCGCCGCTGAAACTGATATGAATGTCGTGATGATGGAAGATGGCCGAATGATTGAAGTGCAAGGCACCGCGGAAGGCGAGCCATTTAGTCATGATGAGTTGTTATCCTTGCTGGCCCTTGCCAAGGGAGGATTAGAGGATATTTTTGCAGCGCAGAGAAATGCATTAAAATAATAAATTGATTAGGCGACAGAGTAGTCGCCTTTTTTGTGCCTGTTGTATGGCGATAACGATGACTAAATAGAGAGGAGAGACACCAATGAAAGCCTATCAGCGCGAATTTATCGAGCTTGCGCTAAAAAAACAGGTACTGAAATTTGGGGAGTTTACCCTGAAATCAGGACGTAAAAGCCCGTATTTTTTTAATGCCGGGCTGTTTAATACTGGGCGTGATTTGGCGTTAATCGGGCGTTTTTATGCAGCAGCATTGTTGGATAGCGGTATTCAGTGCGATTTGTTATTCGGACCGGCTTACAAGGGTATTCCAATTGCAACGACAACGGCAGTTGCACTAGCAGAGCATCATGATATTGATATGCCATACTGTTTTAACCGTAAGGAAGCTAAAAATCATGGCGAAGGTGGTACTTTGGTTGGTAGCTCACTTAAAGGCAATGTTGTTCTGGTTGATGATGTTATTACCGCAGGCACAGCTATCCGTGAATCTATGGAGATTATCAAGCAGCATAATGCGACGCTTGCCGGCGTGATGATTTGTCTTGATCGTCAGGAGCGTGGGAATGGTGAAATCTCGGCAATTCAGGAAGTGGAAAGAGATTATGGTTGCAAAGTGTTTTCTATCATTACTTTGAATGATTTGATTAATTATTTGAGTGGTCAGCCAGAGATGAAAGCTCATCTGGATGCAGTAGAAGCCTATCGTGCACAGTACGGTATCTGATAGATAAGCTTCAAAAAAAGCCCTCGCCCAATAACGGGCGGGGTGAGTAGTAGAATAACTTATTGTAACTGAGCCAATAATAATGGCCAGCGTGCTTCAAATTCCTGCGTTGGACGATAGTGGAACTCAGAGCGTACAAAACGTGATAGCATCCCTTCACAAAACGCGAGTAACTGGGAAGCTAATAACGACTCATCATAACTGAAACCTTGCCCATCACGTAATTTTTTCTCTTTTAAAACTTGACGGATCTGTACTTCAATTCGTTCAAATAACTGATTTATGCGCCCTTGCAGCCGGTTTTGTTCAAACATTAGAGCATGACCTGTCATGATGCGGGTCAGACCGGGATTTTTTTCTGAAAAACCCAGAATCAGGATCAATATCAAGCGAATACGAGTCGTAGTATCTTTCTCATCTTGCAGAATCAGGTTAATCCGGGAAATTAATGAGTCTTCAATGAACTCAATCAAGCTGTCAAACATCCGGGTTTTACTAGGAAAATGCCGGTATAAGGCAGCTTCGGAAACGCCCACGTTGGCGGCCAGTTTAGCGGTAGTGATTCGATGGCTACCATCACTGGATTGCAACATATGCGCCAGCGCCTGCAAGATCTCCTCGCGCCTGTTTCTTTTCTTCGTATTTTCGTTTTCTGCCATGTCTGACAAGACCTTTGTTAAGAACAGCAAAACAAACAAATCAGTCATTCTTTGCCCAAGCGTATTTTGGGCAAAGAATATGATAATGGGTTAAATGGTATTAGGTTTTACAGAGATTTATTGGCGACCAGAATGACCAAAACCACCGCTGCCTCTTTCGCTGGTTTCAAAATCTGCTACCAGATTGAATTCAGCTTGGACAACGGGTACAAAAACCATCTGAGCGATACGTTCGCCTGGCTGGATAGTGAAAGTTTTATCACCACGATTCCAGACGGAAACCATGAGCTGACCTTGGTAATCAGAATCGATCAAACCCACCAGATTACCCAGAACGACGCCATGTTTATGTCCAAGACCTGAACGAGGTAGAATAACGGCTGCCAATTGTTCATCACCAATATGAATAGCAAGCCCGGTTGGCAGCAGTTCGGTTTGCCCTGGAGCCAGTTCTATCGCATTGTCCAGGCAAGCCCGCAAATCTAAACCTGCGGAGCCAGGCGTGGCGTAAGTTGGCAAAGGAAATTCCTCCCCGATACGTGGGTCAAGAATTTTAACGTCGATTTTTTTCATCATAGCGTCTGACTATCTCGTCTAATAAATGGTGGCTAAGTAATAACTTATTACTATGAGGTAAGCGGATTTCTCCCTCATGCCAGAACAAATGTAATGCATTAGTATCACTGTTAAAGCCGTGGCCAGTAAGGGATACATCATTTGCACAAATCAGATCCAAATGTTTTTGGTTCAGTTTTTTTCGTGCGTATTCTTCCACATTCTGGGTTTCAGCCGCAAATCCAACCACAAAGGGGCGGTTTTCTTGCACTGCTGCTACATTGGCAACAATATCCGGGTTTTTGATCAGGGTAAAAGTGATTTCATCACCCTGTTTTTTAATTTTTTCTTCGGCAATCTGTTTAGCGCGATAGTCTGCGACCGCAGCACAACCAATGAAGATATGCTGTGAACCCGCTACTGCCTGTACTTGTTCATTCATTTCCAGAGCGCTGGTAACATCGATTCGTTTGACTCCCGGTGGTGTCGGTAAATTAACGGGGCCAGTGATTAGGGTGACGTCTGCACCACGTGTTGCCGCAGCTTGAGCAATAGCAAATCCCATTTTGCCTGAGCTGTGATTGCTGATAAAGCGAACTGGGTCCAATGCTTCCCGGGTTGGTCCGGCGGTAATAGCAAGTTTTAGGTGAGCTAAGTCTTGGTTGGTTTGAAAATGTTGTTCGGCGAGTTCGACAATTGCTAGGGGATTTAGCATTCTGCCGGGACCAACGTCGCCACAAGCTTGGCTGCCATCGTCTGGTCCCCACAGGAGAATGCCTCGTTCTTCAAGGCGCTTGAGATTATGTTGTGTTGCTTGAGCTCGAAACATCTGTTGATTCATTGCGGGCACTGCGGCAATTGGGGCTGGGGAGGCCAAACAGACAGTTGTCACGAGATCATTTGCCATACCGACGACCAGGCGCGCCAGTAAATCAGCGGTAGCCGGAGCGAGAATAATCAGATCAGCCCACTTGCCAAGCTCAATATGCCCCATAGCCGCTTCTGCTGCTGGATCTAACAAATCATCAGAAACGGGATAACCAGAAACTGCCTGCAACGTCATTGGTGTAATAAACGCTTCTGCTGCTGGTGTCATCACGACACGTACTTGTGCGCCGCGATCACGCAGGCGACGTACCAGCTCGGGAGTTTTGTAAGCGGCTATTCCGCCGCTAATACCGAGCACAATCTGTTTGCCGGAAAGTCCTGCCATCATGATTGTCCGAATATTAAGTTGCAAGGGGCCAAGATTTTATCACAAGAGATTACAGAGTTGAGCAGAGTCTGAGCTTTGATTGTAAAAAAGAATAAGTTTGCGAGCGGCTACGCAGCTCTTGAATATGATATTCGCCCTGATATTTAAGGCATGGAATACTGCTTGTATCAGGTAAAACAGAGCAGGGAGATGAATATATGGGAATTGATATCGCTGAAAATACAGGAGAAATATATTCAAATTTAGCTCCCAGAGAAAAATTACTGGCTTATGGTTCGGTTTCTCTGACAGATGCTGAGTTACTGGCTATTTTTTTACGTACCGGGACCAGAGGACTTCCTGTTTTACGAATGGCGGAATTTCTATTGAAAGAATTTGGGTCTTTGTACCATTTACTCTCTGCTGATTATGATACTTTTTGTTCTCATAAAGGAATGGGATTAGCCAAGTATGCACAATTACAGGCTATTGCAGAACTGGCAAAACGTTTTTTTTCCAGCCAGTTCATGCATGAAGATATTATGAGTAGTCCAAGTGTGACTCAAGAGTATTTGCAAAATCTATTATCGGGGCGTGATAGGGAAATATTTGTTGTGTTGTTTCTCAATAACCAAAATAGAGTCATCTGTCATGAGGAGATGTTTAAAGGCACAATCAATAAAGTTGAAGTTCATCCTCGTGAAATTGTCCGATCAGCGATAAAGGTGAATGCTTCATCCGTCATTTTGGCTCATAATCATCCATCAGGTCATGCAGAGCCGAGTTTGGCAGATAAGATTGTTACAGATAAAGTGATTGATGCCTGTAATTTGGTTGGTATAAAAGTGCTGGATCATCTGGTTATTGGCCGGCAATGTTGTGTCTCATTTGCGGAGCGAGGATGGATTTAAGCTAACTTTTTCAAGATCCTTGTGGATCTTTGGTTGTGCGGGACTTGAGCGTCAGCGATTGAGGGCGTATACTACGCCACCTTTGAGGATCTTTGGTTTGGCGAGAAGAGCCTATCTCAGCACATTTTCTGAGTAAATGTGAGTCTTTTCAGTAGAATTTGCTGAGATGGGCTCCTAAGCCTGACGAGGCGGCCATACCCAATACAAAGCTCGAGCTGATTTGATTTTTGGAGAATAGACATGTCCCGAGTCTGCCAAGTTACTGGCAAACGCCCGATGAGTGGTAATAACCGCTCTCATGCACTGAATGCGACTAAGCGTCGTTTTCTGCCTAATCTGCATTCCCACCGTTTCTGGGTTGAGTCCGAGAAGCGCTTTGTGACTCTGCGTGTATCTGTTAAAGGTATGCGTGTGATTGATAAGAAGGGTATTGACGCAGTTTTGGCTGAGCTTCGTACCCGCGGTGAGAAGTACTAAGGAGCTGAAAAATGGCTAAAGGTATTCGCGATAAAATTAAGCTAGTTTCTTCGGCTGGTACTGGTCACTTCTATACCACTACGAAGAACAAGCGTACTATGCCTGAGAAACTGGAAATGAAAAAATTTGATCCAGTTGTTCGTCAGCATGTTATGTATAAAGAAGCCAAGATTAAATAAAACTTTGGTTGATTTGATAAAAACCCGGCTTAGGCCGGGTTTTTTGTTGTCATCCTTAAACCACCTCCTAGGGAGGTGGTCTTTTGTTGTCTGAAGAGTTTTAACAAATACTCACTGATTCTTCTCTGCATTTCATATATATCCTGTTATTCGTAGACGTAAGATGTTGTTTCGCTATACTAACGCCTTCCGGTAGGCTAGATATGAAACCGAAATGGCTAAAGAAAAACTAAATATTTTACATACAGAATCTTCTTGTGGTTGGGGTGGTCAGGAAATCCGTATCCTGACGGAATCCCAAGGAATGATAAGACGTGGACACAAAGTGGTTATTGTCTGTTGTCCCGGTTCTAATATCTACCGTGAAGCAAAATCTTATGGTGTGCCGGTAGTAGCCCTGCCTATTGAGAAAAAGCGGTTGTCCTGCTTTCTTGCTATGCGTCGTTGGTTGAAAAATGAAGGTCGTCAATTTGACGTTATTAATACACATAGCTCGACAGATGCATGGTTGGTTGCTGCGGCTTGCACGACGTTAAGGCATATGCCGCCAATGGTCAGAACCAGGCATGTTTCTACCCATGTTGCTAATTCAATATCAACTCGTTGGTTGTATTTGAGAGCGTGCCGACATATTGCGACTACAGGTGAAAAATTACGTCAACATCTGCATGCTAATAATCGTTATCCATTACAACATATGACATCAGTGCCTACCGGCATAGATTTAGATCGTTTCCGACCGGAAGATAAGAAAGTTTGCCGTCAGCGGATTGGGATTCAAGATAAACCGACATTAGGCGTCGTTGCGACCATGAGAACTTGGAAAGGGCATCGCTATCTGTTAGAAAGTTGGAAAATTCTGCACCAGAAATATCCTGATTGGCAACTTTTGTTTGTGGGTGATGGTCCACAACGTAAATCATTGGAACCATTAGTAAAGCGAGAAGGCTTGTCAAACAGTGTCATTTTTTTAGGCAACCGTCAGGATGTTCCTGATTGTTTGAATGCGATGGATTTATTTGCATTACCTTCTTTTGGTAATGAAGGCGTACCACAAGGCATTATGCAAGCAATGGCGTGTGGAATACCTGTGGTATCAACCTCTGTTGGTGCAATTGCCGAAGCGGTAATTGATGGTGAAACGGGTTATATCGTGGAACCTAGAAATACAGAGTTATTGACGAAATGTTTAGATTTGTTGATTCATAATAATGAACTGCGCTTGCAATTCGGTCATTCTTCATTAAAGCGGGCAATGGCTTTATTTGGCATAGATAATATGTTGGATAAAATGGAAAATATCTTTTTTCACAGCATTAAAGGTAAGAAACGTTAACATTTTTTAAGATTTATTCTGGTCCTTTTTCTTTGATTTATGGTTTTGGGTAATATCAACTTATTGATATTAAATTACTTTAAGGTTGATTATTAGTTAAATCACTCTGTTGCGATCAATTGTATACAAGATGGTTTTTTTGTATATTTTGTTGAATTTTATAGCGGATTAATCAGATAATTGTCTTATGCAGATCAAGAATATTCTGGTCATTATTATAGCTCGTTTCGGTGATACCTTACTGGTAACGCCGGTAATCCGTGCTTTAAAACAGAAATGGCCTGGTGCGAATATTGATGTTATGGCTCATAAAAGAACTAAACAGATCCTTGAAAATATAAATGATATCAATAAATTGACTGCTTTTTCGAAAGGTAAGGCAAAATGGTGTGGTTGGTTTACCTGTAAACATTATGACTTGGCTTTAGTCTATAGTGACGATAAACCTTTATTACAGTATGCAAAACGTAAATCGTGCTTAACAGTTTCGTTTTCAGATAAGTCCACGTTGCAATCTGATTGGCTAACTGTGGAAAAGCCAAAGGTGCTGATGCCAGCTCAACAGGAACGGGCCATGCTTGCTGGTGCGGTAGATGTTGAGGTAAGTGACTGGCGGTTGAATTATTGTGTGAGTGAAAAGGAGTTACGTTTTGCTGATGGTTTTATGCGGCAGTATCATTTAGAGAATAAACTCCTGATTGGTTTTCAGTTACAAAGCTTCCCGGCAAAAGCTTATCGTGATTGGCCGGTTGAACATTTTTACCAATTAGCGCAACACATTTATAGCTGTTATCCCCAGTCGCATATTATGTTATTAGGCAGTACTGACGGTAAAATTGCTGCACAGTCACTGGCAAAAAGATTAGGGGCTGAAAAGTGTACTTCATTGGTTGGTGGACTAACAATGCGACAGAATGCAGCAATAATGAGTAGATTTGATTTGTATGTTGGTGTTGATACAGGGCCGACATACTTAGCTGATGCATTGGGTATCCCGATGGTTGCTATGTATCATAGTTTTCATCCAGGCCGTTTTTTAGCGCCTCAACAGCATTCACATTTGGCGGTTATTGAACATCCGGTTCACTATATGCAAGCCACCCGCAAAGACTCGATGTCTGCAATATCTGTTGAACAAGTCTGGCAGGCAACGCAAAAGTTACTAGGAACTACGTCGTCAGGAAGAAAAGATGAAAATAGGTTTGGTTGATGTCACTGTAACTATGTCTTACGGTGGTATTCAGACGGCAGTCTGGGAACTTGCGAAAGCGTTGACTGATGCCGGGCATGAGATCCATATTTTTGGCGGCAAGGGTGATGTCCAGCCAGAGTTCAATGGAAGAGCAATCCAGGTTCATACTTTTCCATTTATTCCCAGAGAGAAAGTGATTAATATTGGTCGACGTTTTCAACGTATTATTGAACGCTACTCATTTGCTCGCCATGCTTGCGATATGGTTGTTGCTGGAGATTTTGACTGGGTTATTCTGACTAAGCCATTTGATTTTTTCTGGCCTCGAATGATGCCAAAAGAGAGTCGCACTAAATTTTGCTATATGAGCGGCGGCACCAGTTTTTTCAAGGGTGACAGAAAGCTGAGTAAACGAATTTCAGCTTGGGTGGCATGCAGCCATTTTAATGCCTGGCAGATTCAGCACCATTTTAAACAATTTCCGAAGGTGATTTACAATGGTGTTGATATTAATAAATTCAGGCCGATAGACTCTTCTGTCAGAACTCGTCTTGGGATCAGCGATAAAACATTTTTGCTGACCTTTGCTGGGCGGTTGGTTGGCTGGAAAGGCATACATGTGGCTATTGATGCAATGGCTCAACTACAGGATAAAGACGTTAAATTGCTGATTATCGGATCAGGTGAAGATCTGCAACGCTTGGAAAAGCGGGTTGCAGCACTGCGGCTGGAAAAACAGGTCATCTTCCATCCACCTGTAGGGCACGATCAGTTGCCTGAA
This sequence comes from Photorhabdus aegyptia, assembly GCF_000612035.1. Classification (NCBI taxonomy): domain Bacteria; kingdom Pseudomonadati; phylum Pseudomonadota; class Gammaproteobacteria; order Enterobacterales; family Morganellaceae; genus Photorhabdus; species Photorhabdus aegyptia. Next base: position 27,734 of record NZ_JFGV01000027.1, read on the forward strand.
TATTATGCTGCTGGTGACGCGGGGATTTTCCCCAGTATTGGTGACGAAGCATTTGGGATTACGATTGCGGAAGCGATGGCGTGTGGCAGGCCGGTTATTGCCAGTTATATCGGAGGCATACCGGAAGTTGTCGGTAATGAAGGTAATTCAGGTATTTTGGTTACGCCAGGAGATGTTTCAGCAATTGTCGATGCGGTTAATTCTTTATTGTCTCAACCAGACAGGGGGCAAAAAATGGGAGAAGCGGCTCGTCAACGGATTGAAACAATGTATACCTGGGAGCATTCAGCAAATCGTTTACTAAAAGCGATAAATAATGAAGATTGCCTATATTGATCCCTATCCGGTTCCTGATTATCGGGTAGCATCACTGCAAATTTTGCAGAATGTTGATGCATTTGCTCGCCAGGGTGCTAGTGTATATCTGGTTACGCCTGAAGGTAAAAATACCGCAGAGGAGATCTTGGGGCGTTCATTATCACTATCCGCTAAACTGATCTCTTTACGCAATATTCGGCGTAAATGGTATTTTCCATTCAATACCCAAAAAATGTTCTATTTCCAGGTTTCCCATTGGTTGAAGAGAAATGAGGTAGATGCCGTTTTTACCCGTAATCTGAAAATGGCAAAGTATTTATTATGTGAACATCCAGAAATTCCGCTGTTTTTTGAGAGTCATGAGATTTTTGCCCAATCATTTAAAGAATCTCATGATTTAAGTAAAAATAAAAATCAGCGTAAGTATCAGAAGCTGAGAGAGATCGAGCACTTTGTTTATCGTCAGTCCAGGATTGTTTTCGCTCTGACGTCGTTACTCCGTGATGATATTATTAGTGAATACAATGTCAGCATACCAATAGTTGTTGCGCCGGATGGTGTGGATCTGCGGGCAGTCGAATCGGTGTCATTAGATAAACGTATATCAGACGATGGTGAATTACCAACCCAGATCCTTTATTTGGGCAGTTTGCATCATTGGAAAGGTGTTCCTACGGCGATCAAAGCGATGGCTTACCTTGAGAATGCAATATTGAATATTGCTGGTGGTGAACCAGAGCAAATTCAGCAATTACGACAGATTGCTCAGCAAATGGGAGTTGGCGATAAAATCAATTTTCTTGGATTTATTCAACCTAAATTACGTTTTCAGATAATTGCAGATAATGATATTTGTCTGTTGCCATTAACTAAAACTAGCATTGGCAGTCGCTATACTTCGCCACTGAAACTATTTGAATATATGGCGATGGATAAGCCTGTGGTTATCTCCGATTTTCCTTCGATTCGTGATGTGGTTGATGAAAATGCGGTCAGTTTTGCTGATAGTGAAAATGCGGAGAGTTTTGCTCAACAGATTCAGTTAATAAGAGATAATCCAGAAAAAGTTAAGTCACAAGTCAGTTATGCGAAAATGTTGGTGACAGTGCGTTTTAATTGGGAACAGCGAGCGAAGCTTATTATGCAGACAATATCAAAGGATATTTCTGCATAATAATCGGTTTGATAGTATAGCCGTGAGATCTGGTTAATCGTTTTTCTGCTGATATAGAGCAATCATCAGGCCGAATAGAATACCTATTTCATTGATATAGGTATTTTCAAAGGCGCCTCGGACGATAAATAATCCGATAAATCCCGTCAGTAGAATAATACTGGCCTGCTTTATTACGCCATTGTTACGGCTAATAATATGGCTACCCGTGTATAGCGCTGAAAAGGTCATCAGCAAAGTGGTAATCAAACCGATGATTCCACCGGCAAACCAGAGTGCCAGAAAGATATTATGGGGGCCGATGGATGTGCGATATATCCAGTCTGGATAGTCAGCAGCTCGTTCATTGTAGACCTTGTGATAGACTTTATTGCCAAAACCGTAGCCTTTAATCGGGTTTTCTTGAATTAACTCAAGAGCAGCACCCTGTGTGCCATTTTTATAACGATGGCTGCTATCAGTTTGAGTCAGCTTCCAAAATAATAATTTAGTATTTTCATTAGCTATGATCGTAGTTTGAGAAAGTACAACTGAAAAACTAAGGATTAAACTCGCTATTATGGTCAGTTTCCATTCACGATTAATGATGATGATAAAAGCAGTGATGACGGCAACGGCGACCCAAGCGCCACGAGCTAAGGTACCTAATAGCAAAAACAGACTGATAGCGGAAGCAACAGCCAGTATTAGCCAACTCACTAAGGTATGTTTCTTCCACAATGCCCAAGTACACAGTAAGATGGGGAAATAGAAAATAAAGCCGTAAGAAAATTCTCGATGGTTGAAGTTGGTAAAAGGCATTTCACCTTTATTGTAGTTAATAATGTATTTACCAATATCAGTGAGGCATATTGCCAGCATACCAATGGCAAATGAGTACAAAATCATCTTGGCAATACTTTCTTTGTTTTCTTTGTACAGGACAACAGGAAAAGTAAAACTGAACAATAACAGCCCATTCAGGATGGGTTTATTCATATCCTTAAAACTCAATGCCGGATCGACGGAAATCGCCACTGAATAGAACATGGCTAAAACGAATAACAAAATGGACAGAAATAGTGAATTACGCATGGAGCGCATCACTTGACGAAAATCTGTCACCAGATAGGTTAGTGCTGTAATGCCAATAAGAGCGATAACCAGGTTTTTATATCTCGTTATATCGGGCAGATAAACAAGGGCTATATAAATCCCAATGATGGATAGATTCCATAATGATCTTTTATCACGACTTTTAATATTAAACATATTCATCAATCTGCTTTCGTTTCTGTTGAGTTTGGTTGGAAATAATACATGAAAAGATTATCTTAATCTGCTCAGATGCAATAGAGTTGAAACAATATACATAGTTAGGAGTTATTACCATGCCAGAACTACCAGAAGTAGAAACCAGCCGGAGAGGAATAGAGCCACATCTGGTAGGGAATGTGATCCAGTATGCGGTAGTCAGGAATGGTCGGCTACGTTGGCCGGTGGCGGAAGAAATTATGAAATTGAGTGACCAGCTTGTGCTTAGCATTCAACGCCGTGCCAAATATTTGCTGATTGAACTGGCAAATGGTTGGATTATTGTCCATTTGGGAATGTCGGGCAGTTTGCGTATCTTGCCAGAGGAGCGCCCTGCGGAGAAACACGATCATGTGGATTTAGTGATGGCAGATGGTAAGGTTTTGCGTTATACCGATCCCAGACGATTTGGGGCGTGGTTATGGAGCGATGATCTTGAACGATGCTCGGTATTGGCTCATTTGGGGCCGGAGCCACTTTCTAATGATTTTAACGGTTCTTATCTTTACACCCGGTCAAATAAGAAAAAAACCTTGATTAAGCCCTGGCTAATGGATAACAAACTGGTTGTTGGAGTCGGTAATATCTATGCAAATGAGGCGTTGTTTACTGCCCATATTCAGCCTGATCGTCCCGCGCAGACTTTAACTGAGCGTGAAGCCAACTTACTGGCGGAAACGATTAAGAAAGTTCTACAACGATCTATTGAGCAGGGTGGTACGACACTCAGAGATTTCCTGCAATCTGATGGTAAACCGGGCTATTTTGCTCAGGAATTGTTTGTTTATGGTAGAGCAGGAGAGCCATGCCGAATTTGTGGTGAAAAAATAGAGAGTATTAAGCTTGGGCAGCGCAGTACTTTCTTTTGCCGTCACTGTCAGTATTAGTTGATATCGGATAGTTAGGGGAGGCGTTGCATAGGGAGTATCCGCCTCCAGTGAATAGAGTAAATTACTTGCCCAGTTTTTTTAGCATGGCTTGGGCGACAGGCTCTGGTAGGAATGATGAGATATCGCCATCGTGGAGAGCGACATCTTTAATCAAGGATGAAGAGACAAACGAGAGATTTTGTGATGGCAGCAGAAAAACACTCTCTAATTCGGGCATAAAGTGGCGGTTCATATTAGCAAGCTGCCATTCATACTCAAAATCAGATACTGAACGAAGGCCACGGATAAGGATATTGGCTTGCTGTTTTTTGGCGAAATTAGCCATCAATTCACAAAAACCTATCACTTCCACATTATCCAGATGTGAGGTCACCTCTTTTGCCAGAGCAATGCGCTCATCCAGAGTAAACATAGGATTCTTTCTGGCACTGTTGGCGATAGCAAATAGAACGTGGTCGAACATATCCGCGGCTCGGGTGACGATATCAATATGACCGTAGGTGACAGGATCAAATGTTCCGGGATAAATGGCTTTGGTTTTCATCAATTTTTACCCTTCTGTTGTCTCTTTTCCCACAACGCGACGTACTTATTAAACGTATATTGAGCATTGACAATAGCCAGTACTAACCCTTGTTTACCATCAAGAAAGCCAGCTCGCAACAGCCAGGTTTTAAAAAAAGCCCCAAAAGTGTGACTGAAAATTGAGAAATAACCGCACTGTTTACCTTGCTCATAGCGTTGTTCTGCCCAGGCTTTAGCATAATTTAGCTGTTTTCTCTGAAATTCCATCAGATCACGGCAAGTAAGATGAAGTAAATCCCCTTGCAGAGTGACAACCGGCGAACCATTGGTTTCAAGGGATTCATGAACCTGATTGTTATTGTATTGATAACGGTCACGAGCATAGAGGCGGATGACCCGATCCGGGTACCAGCCGCTGTGTTTCATGAAACGGCCAAGAAATAGATTCCGGCGGGCGCAGCTGTAGACTTTGCTGTTATCAGCATATGTTAGAACCTGTTCTATGGATGCTTTCAGTTCTGGTGTTACGCGTTCATCAGTATCGATCATAAAAATATAATCGCCAGAGGCATATTGCTGAGCTAGCTGACGCTGACGACCAAACCCGGGCCATTCTGTGTTAGAAAATACTTTTGCGCCCATTGCCTGTGCTATCTGGCAAGTATCGTCTGAACTACCAGAATCGAGCACGATGATTTCATCAGCCCAATGGACTGAGGTAAGACAATCTGCTATCAGATCCGCTGAATTCTTGGCGATCATGACAACGGAAAGACGTTTTTTGTCACTCATTCAGTGGCTCCGAGGTGGGAGATAGGGTTCCAGCAGTTTAAGCAGGCGTTGAAGAGCGCCTTGATTTTCATGCAGCACTTCTGCTGCGTGGCGACCATAATACAGGCGATAATCTTCGTCAGTCAGTAAACTGTTGATCTCGGTGAACAAAGAGTGGCTGTCCGAAACGGTAATCAGACCATTAGCTTGATTCAGCTTGGCGCAGATATCTTTAAAGTTAAAGGTATGTGGACCCATTAGCACCGGAATAGCATGGGCTGCCGCTTCTAGCGGGTTGTGACCGCCACGTTCAACCAGACTGCCGCCAACAAAGGCCAGATCGGCAATACCATAAAGCAGCATCAGTTCACCCATCGTATCGCCGATAACAACCTGAATATTGGCGTCAGGGATTTTATCAGAACTGCGAAGAATATAGCTGAGTCCAGCTTTCTTGGTTAACTCTTCCGCTTTAATAAAACGTTCAGGATGACGAGGAACTAGGATCAATAACAGGCTTGGACACTGTTTCAGTAACTTGCAATGAGCATCTAGAATAATACTCTCTTCCCCATCATGGGTGCTGGTGGCTATCCAGACAGGCCGACGAGCAGCCCATTGGCGCCGTAATGTCACGGCTTTAGCGGCCAATTCAGGCGTTACTGAGATATCGAATTTCAAACTGCCGGTAATAGCCAGTTGAGAGCGTTTTAAACCCAGTTCAATAAAGCGTTCACCATCTTCTGGATTCTGAGCGGCAATCAAGGTAATGCTACGCAAAATTGTTTTTACGAAATTCCCTACTTTTTGGTATCCCGCAGCGGAACGTGCGGACAAACGGGCATTAGCAATGACCAGAGGAATGTTGCGTTGGTGAAGTTGGAAAATCAGATTAGGCCAAAGTTCTGTTTCCATGATAATGACTAACTTTGGATTAACTTGATTGAGGAAGCGCTCCATAGAACCGGGAAGATCGTATGGCAAATAGACATGATTAACATCATTTCCCAGAGCAGAAAGCACCCTTTCTGAGCCTGTTGGCGTCATCGTTGTCACGGTAATGGGTAAAAAAGGGTAGTGATGGCGCAAGGCTCTGACTAAAGGGATTGCGGCCAGCGTCTCACCCACGGAAACGGAATGGAGCAGGATGCCTCCAGCGGCAACTTTACCAGCACAGAAACCATAGCGTTCACCCCAGCGTTGACGGTAAGCCGGGGCTTGGCGACTGCGGAGCAATAAACGCAACCAAATCAGAGGTTGGATAAGGTAGAGAAGTACCTGATATAAACGCAGTAACATTCTATCAAATTCATTTACATAAATTAGCGCCAATAGTATCACATTGCTTCAAAGAAAGTATGAAAATGCGTATGGCTTCTAGAATCTGAACAGAATTAGAAAGGTAAATTAGGATTTTTAGGCAAGATCGTGTTTCTATTAATATGAAAGTAGCACGGATTTTTTGCAGCTTCTGCACATGGTCGCGGCAGCTTTTTCGTTTATCTTTATACTGGGAATGCAATGAGTAAATTACACGCTCAATTTGACCGTATTCTGATAATAAAGTTACGACATCATGGTGATGTATTATTAATTACACCAGTTATTAATACCCTTAAGGATAATTATCCTGAGGTGGAAATTGATGTTTTACTCTACAAAGAAACCGAACCAATATTGGCTGATTTTTCTTCTGTGGATAATCTATTTTCTATAGATAGACAATGGAAAAAACAAGGAACCAAAGCACATCTTGGTCATGAATGGAGATTGCTTAGACGATTAAGATATCGTCAATACGACTTGGTTATTAATCTAGCTGATCAATGGTATAGTGCATTTGTGGCACGATTTACTGGCGCAAAAGTGCGTATTGGGTTCGATTTAGTAAAACGACGCAGCCTGTTTTGGAAAAAATGTTTCACAAATCTTGTTCCGACAGAGCATAGCCAGTTTTTGCATATTGTTGAGCAGAATTTGTCAGCTCTTTCGTTGTTAAATCTTCCATTGATCAACACTAAAGTGACGATGAGTTACTGTAAGGAGGATAAAGAGATTGTTTTGGCGCTTCTTGGTAAGCATGGTGTGAATCAAAAATATATTGTTGTGCAACCAACATCCCGCTGGCTTTTTAAATGTTGGGATGAAAAAAAGATGAGTGAAACGATTAGTGCATTGCAGTCTGATGGTTGGGTAATTGTTGTTACCTCCGGGCCAGATCGTAAGGAGGAGGAGATGGTGGAGAAGATTTTAGCAAACTGTCCAAAAGAAAGAGTAGTTTCTTTTGCTGGCCAGTTAACTTTACCGCAACTTGCAGTGCTGATTGAGGGGGCTAATTTATTCATAGGGATGGATTCCGTTGCTATGCATATGGCTGCTGCGTTGAAAACACCGGCTATCGCTTTATTTGGGCCATCAAAGTTAGTATTCTGGCGTCCGTGGGAAGCGAAAGGTGAAGTTATTTGGGCTGGTGATTATGGTGATTTACCTGATCCTGATGATGTTGATACTAAAACGGATATACGTTATCTGAATGTCATTCCCAGTGATATGGTTATTGCAGCCGCCCGGAGAAATTTATTATGAAATTAGTACGTCTTGCGATTGTTCGGCAGAAATATCGTCCGGATGGTGGTGCAGAACGTTTTGTCTCCCGCGCCTTAGAAGCTTTGGGAAATGAAAATTTGGAGCTTAACGTTATTACACGTTCCTGGCAGGGAGATGTTAATCCTGATTGGCATGTGCATTTAGCAAATCCTCATAAATGGGGACGCATCAGCCGTGAGAGAGGATTTGCTAAAGCAGCCAAAGTAATATGGGAAAAAGAGCAGTTTGATCTTGTTCAAAGTCATGAACGTATTGCTGGTTGCGATATTTATCGTGCGGGTGATGGCGTTCATCAGCGCTGGCTACAGCAGCGTGCGCGTGTTTTATCTCCTTGGCGAAGCAAATTGCTTTTTACGAGTCGTTACCATCGTTATGTAATGGACGCTGAACAAAAGATGTATTCGGCGCCAGAGTTAAAAATGGTTATTTGTAACTCGGAAATGGTAAAAAGGGAGGTCATGACAGATTTTGGGCTTTCTGAGGGAAAAATATCGGTTATTTATAATTCGATAGACAATAAACAATTTTTTCCGGCAACTGAATCTCAGAGAATACAATTAAGGAAAGAATATAACCTTCCCGTACAGGCTAAATGTTTAGTTTATGTTGGTTCGGGGTTTGAGCGAAAGGGATTAAAGGCAGCGATTCAGGCAGTGAGTGCGACTGATGCCTATTTGATAGTTGTAGGGCAAGATAAAGAAGAAAAGAAATACAAGCAGTTAGCTAACTCGCTGGGATGCAATGGGCGAATTAGATTTATGGGTATTCAAAAAAAGACGTTGCCCTTTTATCAGCTTGCAGATGGCTTGTTGTTGCCGACCTTATATGATCCGTTTCCAAATGTGATACTGGAGGCGATGGCTTGCGGGCTTCCGGTAATAACTAGTACGACATGTGGCGGCGCTGAATTTATTAACTCTGGGAGTAACGGGTTTGTATGTGATGCCTTGGCTATTTCGGATATTACGGAAGCGATTCAGAATACGCCTTCAAATCATTTGAATAATAAAATGTCAGAATTAGCGAGAACGGGAATACTCTGTTATACACCGGAACATTTATCACAACAGCTCATTGGATTATACGAAAAGGTGCTTTCATCATGAAAGGACATATATTATTTATCATTGATGGATTACCTGGTGGCGGTGCAGAAAATGTCACTATCCGGCTTTGTGATGGTCTGCAACAGAGGGGATATGATGTTACGTTGCTCTCTTTGGCGGAGAAATGTGAATATTCGGTACCTGATGGTATTGAACTGATCATTGATGCTGATAGGTACAAAGGGCTTTTTAGAAGACAGACTGAGATTTGCCGTCGGGCTAAATCTATGGATAAGGTTTTAGAAAAAGTTTTTCTTCGCAAGGGCATCCCTGCGTTGATTGTCTCAAACTTGCATAAAACTGATCGTATTGTCGTGCAATCAAAAGTGTTAGCGGGGTTAAATGTATGGTTTTGTATTCATGGGGTATTTTCAAACTCATATCTTGGTAATAAAGCGGGATTATCTCGTTGGATCAAGAAACAAAAAATCAAGTGGACATATAATAACCGGAATTTAATTTGTGTATCTGATGCTGTAGGGAAAGATTTAAAAAATAATTTGTCACTTACGCCTAATGAAATGGTGACAATTTATAATCCTTTTAATATCCCAGATATTAAACAAAAATCACTGCAAAATAACCCTTATGCGGATGAGACCTATTTATTACATGTTGGTAGATTTCACCGGGTTAAACGGCATGATCGTTTATTAGAAGCGTTTGCGCAAGCAGATATTCCGTGTAAGTTATTGATTGTTGGTCACGGAGATGAGGTTATTACTCAACAGATAAAGCAGAAAATTGTGGATTTAAACTTACAGTCTAAAGTGATTTTAACGGGATTCCTCGAAAATCCATTACCTGTTATCCGTGGAGCTAAAGCGGTTGTCTTGAGTTCTGATAGCGAGGGATTAGGTAATGTACTGATTGAATCATTGATTTGTGATACGCCAATTGTTAGCACGATGTGTCCTGGTGGAATCAATGAAATTATGGTTGGTGAGCTGGAAAAATATAAATCAGAGCTGACAGTTGATTCGCTTGCAGAGAAAATGAAGTTTGTCTGCTATGAACCGCCTGTAATTACAGAGGATATGTATAAGAAGTTTGATTTAGATATTATTTTGGTAAAATATTTAACTTTGCTAAAGAAATAAACATTGTTGTATCAGCTTTTTAAGCTTGGTTGTTGAGATAAGAGAATGAATAAAAAAAAGTTCCAGAAATTAAGAGAACTGAATAGAAAAAGAAATTACTTTTTGAAATCTCTAAAATTTAATTTTTTAAAATTATTTGTCGATAAAATCAGAAGAGATAACTTTATATCATCAGACATCAAAAAAGTTTTATTTTTGCGAGATGATGATAAGATTGGTGATATGATTGTATCCACGCTTGTTTTTAGAGAATTGGATAAAAAAGGGATAAAGCTCCATGTATTATCAGGGAAAGCGAACTACTGTGTGATTGAGAGTAATCCATATATTGGCAGAGTATATTTTTATCCCCAAAAAACTTTTGATATTATAAGATTAGCATTTTCCTTAAGAAAGGAAAACTTTGATCTGATCATTGATATGGGTGATCATATACCTATTACCTATCTTTTATTCATAAGAATAATTAATGCTAAATATGTTATTGGATTTAATAAAGAACATATTAATACTTATAGTAAGAGCATTAAATATTTGGAATATAACTCTCATATTACAGAAAGATATAAACTTCTTTTGCACGCTATGGATATTAATCAATATAATATAAGATATGATATTCATATTCCAGAGGATACAATTGAAAAAGTAAATAACTTTTTATTAGGGTTATTAGATGGTATTACCGTAGTCATTAATCCGTTTGCCGCGGAAAGGAGAAGAGATATATCTAGAGAGCAATTAGTTGGTATTGTTGATTATTTCAAAGGTCTAGATAGTAAAGTTAATATTATTCTTATTGGTAAATTTGATAAGTTAAAATCGCTTTCTTATTTGAATGGATGTATCTGTAACCCTTTTGGTGATTTTTTAAGTGCTGTGGAAATAATAAAGAATGCTGATTTAATAATCTCTCCGGATACATCAATAGTCCATGTGGCAGCTGCTTATGAAAAAAATACAATTGCATTGTATGGTAATGATCTTCATGGTAAATTTGTAAATAATGATGTTTGGGGGCCTGGAAATAAAAATGCAGTCCAACTCATTAGTAAAAATGGGAAAATAAGTGATATCCCATTGTCTGATATCTACATAGCGATAACGGATAAGATACTATCAATCCATTAGATATTATAATATTGCATACATATTGGATTTCCATTTATTGGGATTATTTAATAAAGATATAGTAAAGATATAGTAATAAAAGCACTGATGACTTTATCAGCGCTTTTATAGAGACAAGATATCTATAATTTTATTTTATAGTATCGGTACTTTGCATAATATTTTAGAAAATGGATAATCATTTTATTTTTGGCGTAAAATTTATAAGCTGCTCTTAATTGTACTATATTTTTAGTTTCTAAAATATAAGGTGAGTTTTTCCAGGGAGAATAGGCTGTGGCTTTTATGTAGAGTTTTGAACACGGTAATTCTGAATACCATGGGAACCAGGGCTTCTTATCACCAGCAAAATGTAAGAATACAATTTTATCTGTATTTAATATGTTTGAATTTACTTCTTGCGAGTTTACTAAACAATTGTATTTGTCATCTAAACATTCTATCTCGTTGGACAAGCAACCATTTATAGCATCTTGATCGGGGAAATCAAATTCTCTAGTATCATTTAAAACAAAATTAATGATTTTTTTAGTTAATTGCTTTTCTATCCAGGGTTTATTATTAAAAACAAGAACTCCTGAATTGAAATAATTCTTATCTTTTAGACCTAAAAATTCAATTCTTGATTTTGCCGAAAAATAGCAATCTCTGACAGCTTTTAATGTACTGTTGCTTGATTTTATGAATAGGTCTTCTATATTATTTATACATATGACATCACTGTCAACGTATAGAGAGTAGTCATTATTAGAAAAGTAAGGACATAATATTCTGAAAAAGGCAGCGATTGAGTATTTACTATCGAATTCCTTATTGTTAAGTATAGTATCCTTTAATTCATGAATGATTATTTTTATTTTTTTATCTTTAACCCATTCTTCAATGGAGTATTGGTAATTTAATAAATCATCAGAAGAAATAAAGTGATATACAAAACTAATGTTTCTGTTATTCTCAATTATTGAGGCAGTAGTCGTTATTGCATGCCTTAAATAATCATTGGTTACGCCAAAGAAGACATCAAAATGTTCCACAGAGGGATCAAATTTATCGCCTGGGAAAGCAAAATTTGTTACTTTACAGTCACCGAAACCGAAATTAATAATATTCTCTGATATTTCCATATGTTGCTTAATAGTAAGTGTATTATGAGCTGAAATAACATCTATATTGTTGATTTAACAATGCGAAGCATGAAATTTAATTAAGATATAGAGCTACTATACGTATGATAAGAGAATTGCACTATTTTATAGATCTGCGTACTATAAAGCCATCATTTTATTCTATTGTGGGCATATTCTGATGACTCGACCTGCATTTATTATCACTATTGATACTGAGGGTGATGACCTGTGGCAAAACCACGGTCAGATCTCGACAAAAAATACCCATTATTTACCAAGATTTCAGCATTTATGTGAGCATTTTGGTTTTAAGCCAGTTTGGTTGACGAACTATGAAATGGCAATGGATGATTTATACATTGAATTTGCCAAAGATATTATTGCCAGAGGGCAGGGGGAGATTGGTATGCATTTACATGCCTGGAATAACCCACCACTTGTTCCTCTTACAGACGATGACATGCGTTATAAACCTTATCTGATTGAATTTCCAAAAGAACAAGTTAGAGCCAAAGTTGATCTCATGACTAAGTTATTGGAAGACAAACTACAGGTTAAAATGTTAAGCCATCGGGCAGGTCGTTGGGCATTTAATGAATATTATGCTGAATTGCTGGTGGAATATGGTTATCAAGTCGATTGTTCAGTAACACCACGGGTTAATTGGCGTTTCACCAAAGGCGATCCTAATGGTAATGGTGGAACTGATTATCGTTACTTTCCATCTTATGCCTATTTTATGGATTTGCAGGATATTGCTAAAGAAGGTGATTCTTCTTTGCTGGAAGTCCCTATGAGTATTCAATATAAACACTCTCCGTTGATGAATTTCCTTAAACAGAAATATGACAGCTTACGTGGGAAACAGCGTTCTCCCTCTGTTAACTGGTTAAGACCAAAAGGGGGCAATTTGGAACAAATGAAAAAAGTGGTCCAGCAGACATTAGCAGAAGGCTGTGATTATGTTGAATTTATGCTGCATTCATCCGAATTTATGCCTGGTGGTAGCCCGACGTTTAAAAATGAAGAACAGATTGAATTACTTTATCAGGATCTAGAGGCACTATTTAACTACTTACAGCCACAGGTTAAAGGAATGACATTGGCTGAATATTATCAATTTAAGAAGTCATCATGATTAATAAAATAGCATTAACATAAAGATATTAATAGAGATTCACTTAATTTTGGGCAGATAATACTGCCTAAATTAGGTTAAGTGTTAAATGTATTGTTTTTTTAAATTAGATTTCATTTTATTAATAAGATTAAATTGAAAGCAATTTTGTATAATATAATTTACGATAAAAACAGTTTTAATAATATATTTATATTATTAAACTAATTTGGAATTATTTAAATCTATTATAAATCGCTTATTTTAGCGTTTGAATAGGAAAATAGATAATATGGGGTAGGGTTTATAGCGAATTATCTGTTTTCAGTTAACAACTAAAAAATTAGGCGTCTACCAGAAACGCCTCATATTTAATCATTAATCAGCCAATATTTTTTTGAAGATGAGTTAATACCTTCGATGGGGTAATACTTTTGATATTCCCATCCCCCGCTTTTAACGATATTTGTTCTTTGCCATAGCCACCAATTAGTCCTGGATCTGTCGGACCAAACAACGTGATATTAGGGCGATCCAATGCGGCAGTGAGGTGGCTCAGGCCAGTATCAACAGAAACAACCGCTTTTGCACCGGCCAACTCTTGGGCCACTTGTGCCAAAGTCAGCTTTGGTAGTACTTCCACATGAGGGAAGTTTTTTGCCAGTCTCAGCGCACGTTGGTATTCATGTTCCGCGCCCCAAGGGAGCTTAATGCGTACACCTGTCGGCTGAATTTCGGTAATAAGTTGTCGCCAATGGCTTTCCGGCCAATGTTTTTCATCGCGAGTTGTAGCATGGAGAAAAACCAGATAATTGCTCTGGTTTTCTGGGTGTTGATTCAGAAAATGACGGGCAATCCCATAATCGCCCTGTGCTGCCGGTTTGGTATAACCCAGGCTGACAGCAAACAGTTCCCGGATACGTTCTACGGCGTGCTGTTGCTTGCTGACTGCATGACAATAATCATAAAAGAAACTTGCTAATGGCTCACGGATACTTTTGCGGTCGTAACCATGTTTAGGGCCATAAGCTAATCGAGTGACTAAAAATGCGCTTTTCAATAACCCTTGAGCATCGATGATGGCATCATATTGATGTAATTTTAATTTTTCTCTGAATAAACGACGTTCTGTACGAATTTCTGGACTAAACCAGTTTTTACGCCAGCGGCGAATAGCAACAGGAATAATGTGATTAACAGTGCTGTGCCAGCCAGGGATTTGGGCAAAACTTTCCTCTACTACCCAATCAAAACGGACGTCAGGTAAGTTTTTTTCTGCATCAGTTAGTGCAGGGAGCGAGTGGAGGACGTCGCCCATAGAAGAAGTTTTAACCAGTAAAACCCGCATTAACTCTGGTTCTCCGCTTGTAATAATTTTTCCAGGGAAGCTATCACCTGCTCTGGTTGGATATCAATCAGACTCTGATGATAGCCATGTGCGCTGTCGCCTTTTCTGACTTTGTGATAACCAGTAATAAGACGGATAATTTCCGCTTTATCGGATAATGGTGGGGTAAAATCTGGGCTACTTGGACCGTAAAGTGCAACCAGAGGGCGATTAAGCGCTGCGGCAACATGCATTAAACCAGAATCGTTGGTCACAATAGCATCACAGGCGGCGATAATATTGACTGCCTGTTCAAGAGAGGTTTGTCCGGCAAGATTAATACAGTGTTCACGAGCTTCTTCCGTCAGTGACTTGCGGATATCCTCTCCACCTTCGTGATCTTTGGCTGAGCCAAATAGCAGAATTTGATAGCCCTTTTGAGTAATAAGCTGTTGAGCTAACGCGGCATAGTGATAATGCGGCCAGCGTTTCGCCGGGCCAAATTCTGCGCCGGGGCAGAAACCGATGATGGGCCGATGATCAGAAATATTGAATGCCGCGGTGGATTCAGCAATATCTTCATCACTGACATCTAGTTGAGGCCAAAGTAATGGTTGAGGCAGGTCTGCCGCACTACTGGGTTTTGCATCGTAAGCCAATGCGGCATAGCGTTGAACCATTAATGGGAAGGCTTCTTTATTCAATGTGCGAATATCATTGAGCAATCCATATCTCATTTCACCGCGCCACCCAGTGCGCAGAGGAATATTGGCGAAAAAAGGCACCAAGGCAGATTTGAAAGAATTTGGTAGCACATAAGCGCGATTATATTTACGTTCACGCAGGGCGACCCCTAAACGACGGCGTTCGCCTAGTGCTAATGCGCCATGACCTAACGGCATAGCCAATGCTTGATTGACCTCCGGCATTTTGTCCAGCAGTGGGCGGCACCAGGCTGGGGCCATCACATCAATTTCTGCATTAGGATGCAAAGCCTTTAATGTCCGGTAAAGGCTCTGCGACATCATCATGTCACCCACCCACGAAGGGCCGATCACCAATATTTTCATAGCGAGTAGATTATTTATCCTGATTAAGCCAATGCATATATTCCGTTACTCCTTCGGCAACGGTTTTGAATGGTTTATCATAACCCGCCGCCCGAAGTTTAGTCAGATCTGCTTGCGTGAAACGCTGATAACGGCCTTTCAAATGTTCTGGGAAATCAATACGCTCAACAGGTAGTGATTTATCTTTATGGAATTCAACAACCGCATCTGCAACCGCCTGGAAAGACTCAGCACGACCCGTTCCACAGTTATAAATCCCGGAAACGCCGTTTTTCCAGAACCAAAGATTAACCGCCGCGGCATCACCAACATAGATAAAATCACGTTGAAAGCCTTCACTGCCAGCGAAGAGTTTTGGGTTTTGTCCCTGATTGATTTGATTATTCAAATGAAAGGCGACACTCGCCATACTCCCTTTGTGCCCTTCACGTGGTCCATATACATTGAAATAACGGAAACCACAAATTTGTGAATCAGCTTGAGGCAAGATCTCCCGAACGTATTGGTCGAATAGAAACTTAGAGTAACCATAAATATTGAGTGGTTTCTCATATTGACGCTCTTCGATAAAATTATCAGTGCGGCCGCCATAGGTTGCTGCTGAGGAGGCGTACAGGAAAGGAGTGCCGCGTTCAAGGCAATAGTGCAGCAATTCTTTGGAATATTGATAGTTATTATCCATCATATATTTGCCGTCCCACTCGGTTGTGGATGAGCAAGCGCCTTCATGGAAAATAGCGTCAATATCACCGAAGTCATCACCGGCCAGAATACTGGCAATAAACTCTTCCTTGTCCATGTAATCAGCAATATCCAAGTCAACCAGATTGGTGAACTTAGTACCATCTTTTAGATTATCTACGACCAGAATATCTTTATATCCTTCGTCATTTAGTGCTTTGACAATATTGCTGCCAATAAATCCAGCACCGCCAGTGACAATAATCATCCGACTCACCTCTACAATCGGGTTAATGAAGCAAATTGCGTCTATAATAACATCTAACATCCATGACGACAGCAGCTTAAGCAGGGGAATATACTGAAATATCATGGTAATTCAGGTCGCATGACGTGACGGATACAGCAAAGTTAATATTATCTGCCTGATAGTGTCGTCAGTAGCCTGATCAATGAGTAAAATATCTAACGACCCTTCATTTATAAATCAGGAGAAAATAAATGTCAGCATCATTTTATCAGCAAATTAATGAACAATTAGAACAAGCCCATTCGGAAGGGTTGTTCAAAAATGAACGTATCATCACTTCTGCACAAAATGCTGACATTGCTGTAGCCGATGGCAGCCACGTTATTAACTTCTGTGCAAATAACTATTTAGGTTTGGCTAATCACCCTGAGCTGATTGCCGCTGCTAAAGCTGGGATGGATAGCCACGGTTTTGGTATGGCCTCTGTTCGTTTTATTTGTGGAACTCAGGATACTCATAAAGAGCTGGAGAAAAAGCTGGCAGAATTTTTGGGTATGGAAGATGCCATTCTTTATTCTTCTTGTTTTGATGCTAATGGTGGTTTATTTGAAACGTTGTTTGGGCCGGAAGATGCCATTATCTCTGATGCGTTGAACCACGCTTCTATTATTGATGGTGTCCGTTTATGTAAAGCGAAGCGTTATCGCTATGCTAATAATGATATGCAGGAACTGAGAGTACAGTTAGAACAAGCCAAAGCAGATAATGCACGCCATATTGTGATTGCAACCGATGGTGTGTTCTCAATGGATGGTGTGATTGCTGATTTAAAATCTATCTGTGATCTAGCTGATGAATTTGATGCCCTGGTCATGGTGGATGACTCCCATGCTGTGGGTTTTGTTGGTGCGCATGGCCGCGGTACCCATGAATATTGTGATGTCATGGATCGTATTGACATCATTACCGGCACATTAGGTAAAGCATTAGGTGGTGCTTCCGGTGGCTATACCGCGGCACGTAAAGAAGTTGTTGAGTGGCTGCGCCAACGTTCACGCCCATATCTGTTCTCTAACTCACTGGCTCCGGCGATTGTAGCGGCATCCATTAAGGTGCTGGATATGCTGAAAGAGGGCGATGCATTGCGTGATCGTCTGTGGAAGAACGCTAATCTGTTCCGTGAAAAAATGACCGCAGCAGGTTTCACGTTAGCAGGGGCTGACCACGCTATTATTCCTGTCATGTTAGGCGATGCAAAATTGGCACAGGAGTTTGCCGCAGAATTATTGAAAGAAGGCATTTATGTTACCGGCTTCTTCTATCCGGTAGTCCCTAAAAATCAGGCCCGTATCCGCACGCAAATGTCAGCCGCGCATACGGAAGAGCAAATTGAACGTGCAGTTGCGGCGTTCACGCGAATTGGTAAGCAATTGAGCGTAATTGCATAAGGCATCTCTATGAAAGCATTGTCAAAGTTAAAAGCAGAAGAAGGCATCTGGATGACCGATGTGCCCGAGCCAGAGTTGGGGCACAATGATGTGATGATCAAAATCCGTAAAACGGCGATTTGTGGTACGGATGTGCACATCTATAACTGGGATGACTGGTCGCAAAAAACCATTCCTGTACCTATGGTTGTTGGTCATGAGTATGTTGGCGAAGTCGTGGCTATTGGTCAGGAGGTAAAGGGTTTTAAAATTAGTGATCGGGTGTCTGGCGAAGGGCATATTACTTGTGGTTACTGCCGTAACTGTCGTGGTGGCCGTACTCACTTATGCCGTAATACCATTGGCGTAGGGGTAAACCGCCCTGGTTGTTTTGCTCAATACTTGGTTATTCCTGCATTTAATGCGTTCAAAATCCCAGATAACATCTCTGATGAGCTGGCTTCTATTTTTGACCCATTTGGCAATGCTGTTCATACCGCGCTCTCGTTTGATCTGGTTGGCGAAGATGTGCTGGTTTCTGGTGCAGGTCCAATTGGTATTATGGCGGCGGCAGTGTGTAAACATGTTGGTGCGCGTCATGTTGTTATCACCGATGTTAACGAATATCGCCTTGAGCTGGCCCGTAAAATGGGTGTCACCCGTGCGGTGAACGTCAGTCAGGAAAATCTGACCGATGTCATGGCAGAATTGGGCATGACCGAAGGTTTTGATGTTGGTTTAGAAATGTCCGGCGCTCCGGCGGCGTTTCGTACCTTATTAAATACCATGAATCACGGCGGCCGTGTTGCACTGTTGGGCATTCCTCCATCAGATATGGCAATTGATTGGAATCAGGTGATTTTCAAGGGCTTGTTTATCAAAGGTATTTATGGTCGTGAAATGTTTGAAACCTGGTACAAGATGGCTACATTGATTCAATCTGGTTTGGATCTGACACCCATTATCACTCACCGGTTCTCTATTGATGATTTCCAGAAAGGCTTTGACATCATGCGCTCAGGGCAGTCTGGTAAAGTTATTCTGAACTGGGATTAACCGACCAAGTGAGTTATCACTAAAATTAATAGGCGCTTTTAGTTCTTGAGCGCCTATTTGAGGCATTAGCAATATTGCAAGCTATCATCGAATAAATAGAAATAACAGGATAATTAGCCATTTCTAAATATGAATTTCTATTCTGTTTTATCCTGAGACTTATCTCCGGCCAGTTTCTGGATATATTGGCTCACCGTGTTCACAATAGGATTATCAACCAGAGTATCGCCAATAACGGCCAGATAATCTTGGCTGGTAACTGTAATGGGTGCCTCTTTTATTTCACACAGCTTGCCCCATTTATGGTGATTATCACCAACAGGTTTGCCACTTAACAACCTACTGGGGCTAACTAACTCAATATCAGTGGGAAGCGTTGGCAGCATCTGCTGTAGTGCACGAATGGTTGTTGAATGAGGATGACCGATAGCAATAGCGGAACCATTTTTACGAGCGATGGAAATCGCACGATTTAGCTGATGGCGAGTTTCTGCTTCTGATTGCACATCATCAAGGAAAATATTACGGCGGATAACGCGAACAGGCGTGCCTTGTGCTGCCTTTGTCGCCTGAGTATTGCCAATCGTCACGCTGTCGAGAAAATAGAGGTTATAACGAGACAGTGAGCGCATCACTTTTTGCATTCCCGGCAAGCTCGAAGTCATAGCACTGCCCATATGGTTATTGATGCCTACAGCATAAGGGACTTTTTGTATTGCACGCTGGATGATGCGGTCAATTTCTTCACTGCTCATGGTTGGCTGGAGAGTATCCGGCTCTAGCAGTTGCTTACTTAAAGGTGCCATTGGCAGGTGGATTAAGATCTCCCGTCCTTGTTTATAGGCTTTTTCAGCCATATTTCTGCCATGCGGTGAATCTGGCAGAATGGCGATAGAAACCGCGACAGGCATCTGCAATATTTTGTTTTCGTTATGAGGACGATAGCCAAAGTCATCAATAACAATTGCCAGACGAGCAGCACTGGTTTGTAGGCTTAAAAGTAACAGGGCGGTAGTACCAATGAGTTTTGCTAATTTGCGTTGTCCCACCTGATTATCTCCCAAGCCACGGTTGTGGGTTTACCGCTCTTCCTTGACGGCGGATTTCAAAATAGAGTGCGGGTTGTTGCTGACCGCCACTGTTACCGACCAATGCAATAGGTTGTCCTGCGCGAACTTGCTGGCCGACATTGACCAGAGCGCTCTGATTATAGCCGTAGAGACTCATATCACCTTTACCGTGCTCTATCACGACAACCAGCCCATAGCCTTGTAACCAATCAGCCAGCAGTACCCGGCCATCGGATATCGCTTTAACTTCAGTACCTTCTTGGGCAGAAATCACCATGCCTTTCCAGCGCAATTCGCCTTGCAGCGCTTCACCAAACTCATGTATCACTTTACCGCGGACAGGCCAGATTGCCTGACCCGCCGGACGGCCAAGGCCACCGGTACGCGCCATTAATGCGCGTTCATCCTCAGTTGGCTTGTAGCTGGAACCTTTTTGCTGCGCTTGCTTCTGTTTCGCTGCAATCTGAGCACGAACACGGGCAGCTTCTCTGGCTTCTCGTTCAGCACGTGCTTTCGCTTCCTGTTCTGCTTTAGCGATTTTATCTCGTAGACGGATTTCATTTTGTTTTAGTTCAGCGAGATTTTTCTGGTCTTTCTTTAAGGAAGATTCCAGCTCAGTCAGGGTTTTTTGCCGGGCGTTGCGGGCTACTTCCATTTGCTGCTTTTGTTGTTGTTGTTCAGTTAGAACTTGTTTTTGCTCTTCCTGTTTCTGCTGCTCAAGTTTTTTTTGTTCAGTTAAATCAACGGCTGTTTGTTCAAGCTTAACAATGGTGTCCTGACGGGCTTGATTAAGGTAGCTATAGTAAGCGAGTATGCGCTCACCTCTCTTGCCCTCTTCTCCTCTGAACATCAGTTCAAGCCCTTGATGTTGCCCTTGACGAAATGCAGCATCCAATTGGCGTGCCAGCATATCTCGTTGCGCTTTTTGTTGTTTTTCCAGTTTTTTGATGTTGGAGACGAGAGCAGCAATCTCTTTATTCAGCTTACTGAGTTGAGTTTGAGTGTTGTGTAGAGATTGACCAATTTTGGAAATGGTATTTTCCTGATCTTTTAGCTGATTTAGCAAAGAACTACGTTTTTGCTGCTGTTGTTGCACACTTTTCTCTTTCTCCGCGATGTTTTGTTGGAGATCTTTGAGCTGATTTTTATTGGCGATAATTTGATTTGCGAAGGTATTAAAGCTGAAAATAACCAATAGGAAAACATAGAACAATGAGGCGCAGATATTATTCCGCCATGAGTTCTGATTGCGCCGATAATTACGGCTATCTATTTCCTTGTTGTCAGCCATTTCTGTAAATGTACCCTGCTACTATGTGCGTTAGATTATTTCATGATGAACAAAGAGTTACCAGATGTTACGCTGATTTTTTACACTTTCAGATAATGCTGTCTTAACATCGAAATTAAATGATAATAAACATATTAGCCTACTTATCGTTGAAATTCCTGCATGCATTGAGTGTGACAGGGCAATGCTGGTGATGTACTTAAAATGCTTCATTTTCAGGATATTTTTATTTTTTCTCGAAACTCTCCGCAAAATTTGCATTGAGCTTATGCTATTTGGCTGTAATTGACGCAACACAAAGGTATACTCTGGAACCTTAGAAATTTGTTATTAACCAACGGGAGTTGTTGCCCCCATGCTGCAAGAAATCATGCAATTTATTAACCAGCATATGACCTTAAGCCTCATTTGGATTGCACTGCTGGTTGCCGTTATTGTGACTACAACGAGAGGTTTCTTCTCTAAAACCAAAGAGATAACTCGTGCTCAAGCTATTAATCTGATCAACAAAGAAGAAGCCATCGTCGTGGATTTACGTTCCCGTGAAGATTTCCGCAAAGGGCATATTATTGGTGCAGTAAACCTGACTCCCTCTGAAATTAAAGACAACAATTTTGCTGAGTTGGAAAAACATAAAAAGCAGCCTGTAATTGTTGTTTCTGCGAATGGTACTGAATCTCGTACTCCGGCAGAGAATCTTATTCGTGCCGGTTTTGAACGCGTATGCTCCTTGAAAGAGGGCTTGGCGGGTTGGACAGGTGAAAACTTGCCATTGGCGCGTGGTAAAAAGTAATCATTTTGGGCGTGAATGGAGACATTCACATAAAAAATTTAATAAGGACATCTAAAGGTAACAATTATTATGTCAGAACAAAGCAATACAGAAATGGCTTTTCAGATCCAACGTATCTACACCAAAGATATCTCTTTTGAAGCACCAAACGCTCCACAAGTGTTTCAGCAGGAATGGCAGCCGGAAGTAAAACTGGATCTGGATACAGCTTCCAGTGAGTTGGCTCAAGGGGTTTATGAAGTTGTTCTGCGTGTGACTGTAACAGCAACTTTAGGAGAAGAGACAGCATTCCTGTGTGAAGTACAGCAAGGGGGTATTTTCTCTATTGATGGTATTGAAGGAACTCAGCTAGCTCACTGCTTGGGTGCATACTGTCCGAATATCCTGTTCCCATATGCTCGTGAATGCATCACTAACTTGGTTAGTCGTGGTACTTTCCCACAACTCAATCTGGCTCCAGTAAACTTTGATGCCCTGTTCATGAACTACCTGCAACAGCAGGCGGAACAGTCTCAGGGTGGTGAACAAACTGAACAGGAAGCTTAATGAATAGTACTGTTTCTATGACAGTTATCGGTGCCGGTTCATACGGCACCTCATTGGCTATTACGTTGGCTCGTAATGGTCATAATGTTGTACTTTGGGGGCATAATCCAGAACATGTTAGGGCATTGCAACAGGCGCGTTGTAATCAGGAATTTCTGCCGGATGTTTCCTTTCCTGATAGTTTATTGCTTGAAACAGACCTCATAAAAGCACTAACAGCGAGTCGCGATATTCTTGTTGTGGTACCTAGCCATGTGTTTGGTGAAGTGTTAAAGCGGCTAAAACCACATCTACGGGCTGATTCACGTATTGTCTGGGCAACTAAAGGCTTGGAAGCGGATACTGGTCGGTTATTACAGGATGTGGCCCGTGAGATATTAGGCGATGCAATACCGCTAGCGGTACTTTCTGGGCCAACATTTGCTAAAGAGTTAGCGGCTGGTTTGCCCACTGCGATTGCTATTTCCGCGACGGAACCTGCTTTTGGCGATGAACTTCAGCAATTATTCCACTGTGGTAAAAGCTTCCGGGTTTATAAAAATCCTGATTTTATTGGAGTTCAACTCGGTGGCGCCGTAAAAAACGTGATTGCCATTGGTGCGGGAATATCTGATGGTATGGGTTTTGGCGCTAATGCTCGTACTGCCTTGATTACTCGTGGGTTGGCGGAAATGAGTCGCCTTGGTACAGCGTTTGGTGCTGATCCTTCAACCTTTATGGGCATGGCGGGATTGGGTGATTTGGTCTTAACTTGTACTGATAACCAGTCACGCAACCGTCGTTTTGGCATGATGCTAGGGCAGGGAATTAGTGTCGAAGACGCCCAGAATCAGATTGGGCAGGTTGTTGAAGGTTATCGCAATACCAAAGAAGTACGTGCATTGGCTGATCGTGTCAATGTAGAAATGCCGATTGCAGAACAAATCTATCAGATACTCTATTGCAATAAAAATGTGATAGAAGCTGCTCAGGCATTATTAGGAAGAGCCAGAAAGGATGAGAGCGATGATGTGCGCTCTTAAATAAAAATCTAATGAAATAGGTTCTAAATGTGAGAGTAAAAAATATGTCGCTAGAGGAATTGGACGAAGTTTGGAAGAACATAAAAACAGAGGCGAGAGCACTGGCTGAATGTGAACCGATGTTGGCCAGTTTTTTTCATGCAACATTACTCAAGCATGAAAATCTTGGTAGTGCCTTAAGTTATATGCTGGCTAACAAGCTGGCTACGCCGATTATGCCGGCTATTGCGGTTAGAGAGATCGTAGAAGAGGCTTATGGCTCAGATCAAAAGATGATTGTCTCTGCTGCCCGCGACATCATAGCAGTACGTCTACGTGATCCCGCTGTAGATAAATACTCAACTCCTCTGCTATACCTCAAAGGATTTCATGCTCTACAAGCCTATCGCATTGCCCACTGGATTTGGGGAGAAGGGCGTAAGGCATTGGCTATTTATTTGCAAAACCAAATCTCGATGTCTTTTGGCGTTGATATTCACCCGGCGGCAAAGATTGGTTGTGGCATTATGCTTGACCATGCTACAGGCATAGTGATTGGTGAAACGGCAGTAGTGGAAAATGACGTTTCTATCCTGCAATCCGTCACTCTTGGTGGTACGGGTAAAACAGGGGGTGATCGTCATCCGAAAGTTAGGGAAGGGGTGATGATTGGCGCAGGTTCAAAAATATTGGGTAATATCGAAATTGGCCGTGGGGCGAAAATTGGCGCAGGTTCAGTTGTATTGCGCTCTGTTCCACCACACACAACAGCCGCTGGGGTGCCTGCCCGTATCGTCGGTAAACCTGAAAGCGAAAAGCCATCATTGGATATGAACCAACACTTTAATGGTATCAACAATGGCTTTGAGTATGGTGATGGAATTTAATTTTTCGAAATATAGATATTAGTAATCATTATCATATTTTCACATATTAAATGTGGAAATATGATTTTGCATGCTTAACTTATTTAGAGCTTTTATAAATTATTTTCTTGCTACACCTATTATAATATAGTGCCAATGTTTAGGAACGACTTTATTTATAACTTTATTATCTAACATCCCTAAAAATCTTCTTTGAAATTCATTCCTACCAAACGTAGCAAGGAAGCCTAATGTTGTATAATCGACATTTGAAAATGCTGATAGATAATCTGTCATTTCCCTGGCGGTAATATAGCCCCAGGTATTTCCCCAGTTAACATAATTTTTCCTGAGAAATTTATGTAATGGTGATGCAACCAGATTTTCTGCAAACCAAAGCTCACCGCCTTCTTTTAATGAATGAAAGATCTGATTAATAGCTTCTTTTTGTGCTATTTTATTGAAATTATAACCGACAGCACCTAATACTGACTTAAACATAACAATATCGAAATGGTTCTTATATTTGATATCCGATGCGTTTAATTTATCATATTGAATACTCTTTTCTATATGATAACGTTCATGTTTCTCCAGTGCTTTTGGCGTGGGGCCATCTAAATCAGTACATAAGACATTTGCTCCATTTAATGCTGCCCATAATGATAGCCCACCATTTCTACTACCTAGCTCTAGAATATTAGCTGATTTTAAGTCTAATCTAGAATGATCTTGCCAATATTTTAAGGAATAACTCCAGTTATATATGTCCCATTCTATGACATCATGGAGAAATTCTTTTGAATTTTTTGCTTTCATAGCGTAACCAATATATATCAATGAAAATGAGTTACCTTAATACTAACTTTATTAAATTATTATGATCTAAATAGTCGATCACTTGGGGGAAGCAACCCCGATTAAGTTATATGAATCGATTTTCAAAGAGAAAAAATTCCTCAATAGGGTTAAATTATACTAATCATAGCACCTACGTCCTGTGATAAATGATGATTTAGCGCAAAAACTTGTTCAGAAAACCCAGGATAAAAACTATGTCCTTGATGTCTTACTGCTTTCCTAACGATACATCATGGTCATTCTGCCACTTACATCGTCAAAGCCTGTTGTACTCTGTCCATCTTCTGTTGGATGTGATATTGGAATATTGAGCTGATAACTATCATGGCCGTACCATGCTTTATCTATCTGAGGAACATGACGAAAAGGGTTGTTTGGTTCTCACCGTGGGTCTGATGCAGAGCGGTTCCTATACTGCATTTCTGTGACCCACGTAAAGAGGAAAAAATTACCGTGATATGATCAATAACACTTGGAACCATTGCAGAAGTATGTAGCGATATTAGGCATATTTATTGGCACACTATTTTCTGATGATAGCGCCTTGATAATCTAGTTGCCGCCAGGCTTCAAAAACAACAACGGCAACTGAATTGGAAAGATTCATACTGCGACTGTTTGCTAGCATTGGGATACGAACCTTTTGTTGCGGTGGCATATTATCCAACACGTAAGGTGGTAACCCTCGGGTTTCCGGCCCAAACATTAAATAATCCCCGGCTTGATAACTTACAGCACTATGTGCCGGAGTTCCTTTTGTTGTGAGAGCAAACAAACGAGCAGAAGACACTCCTGCTAATCCTTCATCCTCTAAAAAAGTAAAATAATCATGATGTTGTTTAACATTGGCGAACTCATGATAATCCAGCCCGGCTCGACGTAGCCTTTTATCATCCCAGGTAAAACCCAGAGGCTGAATCAGATGCAATTGAAATCCGGTGTTAGCACAAAGACGAATAATATTACCGGTATTAGGTGGGATTTCAGGTTCAAATAAGACGATATTTAGCATAATGCCCCCTAGAAACGAGGGGCACAGGTTAGCAGAAATCAGGAAGGGATGCAGGGGGATCTTCATCGATATTCTTATTTATCTGTTGGAAGATCTTTCCCTGTTGAGGTACTTGATTGTATTGTCAATAAAATTAAAAGTGAAAAAACATCACTAGATATAATCTAACATACTAAATTCTTTAGAGATTCTCTGGATTATTTTTTTGCCACACCGATTATAATATAGTGCCAATGTTTAGGAACGACCTTATTTAGAACTTTATTATCTAAAATCCCTAAAAATTTTCTTTGAGATTCATTCCTGCCAAACGTAGCAAGGAAACCTAAAGTTGTATAATTAACATTTGAAAATGCTGATAGATACTCAGTCATTTCGCTGACAGTAACATAGCCCCAAGCATTCCCCCAATTAACATAATTTTTTCTGAGAAATTTATGCAATGGCGATGCAACCAAATTTTCTGCAAACCAAAATTCACCCCCTTCTTTTAATGAATGGAAAATCTGATTAATCGCCTTTTTTTGTGCCGATTTATTTGAATTATAACCGATGCCACCTAATACTGATTTAAACATAACGATATCAAAGTGGTTTCTATATTTAATATCTAATGCACTTAATTTACCATATCGAATTCTATTTTCTATATTATAACGCGTATGTTTCTCCTGTGCTTTTGAAGTAGGGCCATTTAAATCCGTACATAAAACATTACCTCCATTTAATGCTGCCCACAGTGATAATCCACCATTTCGGCTTCCTAGTTCTAGAATATTAGCTGACTTTAATTCTAGGTTAGAATGGTCCTGCCAATATTTTAAAGCATGACTCCAATTACATATATCCCACTCTATTACATCATTGAGTAGCTCTCTTGAGTTTTCTGTTTTCATAAAAAAATGACCAATAAACTAATTATTTTGATAATACTTTTATAGTGAATTATTAAGATCTAGTGATACATTATTTTTTGATGACGGTATTCTAGCAAAAGATTACCGTAGGGCTTGCTTAGCAAGAATTTCAGATAGATAGGCTGTGCTCATCGTTACTTTTGTTTCAATCTTATCCTTAAATATTTTAGTGTTATTCAGTACATTCACTGCAATGTGTTTTATCTGAGATGACAATTTCCCTGAGTTACTGCACTGAATTGGGAGTGCCTGACGGTTTTTCCATCTGTGGCACCCCTGAGCTTTTCGTCAGTTCACGGCAAAATCCATCCATTCATGAAACACTTTTGAAGCTGCTTGACACTGATATAGCTAACATATGGGCTACGGTGTTATGAGTTAAAATACCCTGTTCAAATTCACTGTATTGCTTTAACTATCCTTGACGCTCAACACCAAAATCTTCAATTTCTTCCTAGCTTTTGGCGCCAGCAATTACGGCACCGATTTGTTAATGGCAGAATATCTGTCAGCTTATAGCTATTTGCTGTTCTGACTAAGATTGCGAATAACCGAGTGGTTACTAAGTTAATCGTAAAAGGCTCTTAGAGTTCCTTCTCGGAACGAAAACCATGAGGGTTATTCTTCTGCCAATTCCAACTATCACGCATCATATCGTCAATATTGCGTATTGCTTGCCAGCCAAGGATATTCCGAGCTCTGGATGGATCAGACCAACACTCAGCAATATCCCCAGGACGTCTATCTGTAATTTTATATGGAATATCTTTACCTGATGCCTTTTCAAAAGAATGAAGTAGTTCAAGTACAGAATAACCAGCACCAGTGCCTAAATTAAAAACTTCATAGGATTGTTGTTTATCCAG
Organism: Photorhabdus aegyptia; assembly: GCF_000612035.1. Lineage (NCBI taxonomy): Bacteria > Pseudomonadati > Pseudomonadota > Gammaproteobacteria > Enterobacterales > Morganellaceae > Photorhabdus > Photorhabdus aegyptia. The sequence continues at coordinate 55,927 of NZ_JFGV01000027.1, forward strand.
ATAGTCAATCGCAGCAATATGACCTTCAGCCAAATCCATCACGTGGATATAGTCACGAACACCGGTACCGTCTTTAGTTGGATAATCGTTGCCATACACGGATAAACATTCCAGACGACCAATAGCAACCTGAGTGATATAAGGTAGTAGGTTATTAGGAATACCATTAGGATCTTCTCCAATCATACCTGATGGATGAGCACCAACAGGATTGAAATATCTTAAACTGGTGATTTTGAAGCTTGGCTCGGCTGCGGCAAAATCTTTCAGAATCTGCTCAACCATCAGTTTAGAAGTGCCATAAGGGTTGGTAGTGCCGCCTACTTTCGCATTTTCCGTGAGTGGTACAAATTCAGGATCACCATAAACCGTTGCGGACGAACTGAAAATCAGTTGATGTACACCATTCGCACGCATAGCCTGCAACAGAACTAGGGTGCCAGTAACATTGTTCTGATAATATTCAAGAGGTTTTCTGGTAGATTCACCAACGGCTTTTAAACCGGCAAAATGGATAACTGTGTCTATTTTGTTTTCTTGAAAGATTTGATTCAGTAAATCTAAATCAAGGATATCACCTTGGTAAAACTTCACTGATTTGCCAGTAAGCTTTTCAACTCTACGAACAAACTCTGGTGATGAATTGCAAAGGTTATCGATAACAACAACATCTGCTCCTTTTTCCAGAAGCGCTAATACTGTATGTGAACCGATGTAGCCGGTTCCGCCGGTGACTAGAAATAACATTAGAATTCCTTATTAAGTTATAATTTTTTATAGTGGGTTCTAAATTGCCTCATAAGAAGTTAGAACATTCTCAATGAAGCTTTCCCCATAACTATTTACTTGTTTGTAATTTACAACCTGATTTATCATAAGATAAATAGTTAATTTTTATGAAGTCTTATCAAGATAAAAAGTTCATAGGACAATTATATTGAAAAACATTTAAACCAATGCTAAGGTCCCAATCGTATCGATAGGAGGGGTTTCTTAGTGTTTTTTCAGCAAACTGCCTGAGACATATAAATAAGTCAATACCTTAATAAGTCCGTTAAGTGAGTGGATATGATGAATAGGCAGTACATTCCAGTTAGAAATAGCACTCTGGGAGCTGAAACCCAGTGCGGTAGCTATGCCTTAATCTATTTGGGTTCTTGTTAACTTAAGAATTCAGTTTTTTCCATCCCAGTGATTATCTCTATAATAAAGTCAACCATATGGATGTCTTAGTTACAGGTGCTGATGTTAAAGAGAGTAAATATCTATGACTATGCTTGTCCTAAGTTCAAGTTCTGACTCAGAATTTTTTATGTACAGGTAACCCTATTCACTTCTGAGATATTTTAGTAGTTGCGAGTGCTTGAGTGTGACGTCATGTTTATGTTTTGTAGATCAATAAGTTATCGTGGGGAATTAGGTTCTTTCCGTTTTCTCAAAGAGACTTTCATCGTCATATGCTGAAATTAAGTTGAGTAGTGAATGACAGATTACAAATCGTAAGAAATATTTGATAATTATTTGCATGGTAAAGTTACTAGGTAGCTAGCAAATCGCAAGACGTTAAGCATGTGTAAAGCAGGATCATCGGTATGTGTATAGATAAAGACTCAGTAGAAATTATGAAGAAATATTAATGTAAGAAAATGTTTTTGTTTTTCTAAGGGTTATTTTCATCAATAATAGGTGAAATGTAATAGAAAATTTCTCTGTTTTTTAATAAATGCTTCTATTGTGTTTGTGGAAGCTCAGGAAGTTTTTAATAGCAAATTCTAAATTCCAAGGTTATATTTTTAAATGTCAGATATTTTACAGCTCATTGGTCGTAATAGAGTTCTTTTTGCAGATGATATTCAGCATCATGAGAAAGAGCTGCAAGCTGCTGTTACTGGTTCCAGCTTTTTGGTTCTTGGTGGGGCTGGCTCTATTGGTCAGGCAGTGACTAAAGAAATTTTTAAACGTAATCCGAAAAAGTTGCATGTAGTCGACATTAGTGAAAATAATCTAGTTGAATTGGTTCGTGACATTCGTAGTTCATTTGGTTATATCAATGGGGATTTCCAGACTTTTGCTCTCGATATCGGTTCAATTGAATATGATGCTTTTATCGCCGCGGATGGTCAATATGATTATGTGTTGAACCTATCAGCTCTTAAGCATGTGCGTAGTGAAAAAGACCCTTTCACTTTAATGCGTATGATTGATGTCAATATCTTTAATACTGATAAAACTATTCAGCAGTCGATTGACGCTGGTGTAAAAAAATATTTCTGTGTGTCGACAGATAAAGCAGCTAACCCAGTAAATATGATGGGTGCTTCCAAGCGTATTATGGAAATGTTCCTTATGCGCAGGAGTCAACAGATAAATATATCTACCGCACGGTTTGCTAATGTTGCTTTTTCTGATGGCTCCCTCTTGCACGGATTTAATCAGCGGTTGCAGAAGTGCCAACCGATTGTTGCTCCTAATGATATTAAGCGTTATTTTGTTACTCCTCAAGAATCTGGGGAACTTTGCTTAATGTCATGCATTTTTGGACAAAATAGGGATATTTTCTTTCCAAAACTAAGTGAAGCTCTTCATCTTATTACGTTTGCTGATATTGCTGTAAAGTATCTTGAGCAGCATGGTTATCAACCTTATATATGTACCAGAGAAGACGAAGCGCGTGAGTTAGCCCAGACTCTGCCGGAACAAGGTAAATGGCCTTGTCTTTTTACTGTAAGCGATACGACGGGGGAAAAAGACTTTGAAGAGTTCTTCACTGATGAAGAGGTCTTGGATATGGATCGTTTTAACAACTTAGGTATTATCAAGAATACTCCGAAATTTGATGTAGAAAAGCTGATTTTGTTTGAACGCAAAATTGGTGATATGAAAATCAATAAAGCATGGAGTAAGCAGGATATTGTAGAGTTATTTTTCGCCATGATCCCTGATTTCAACCATAAAGAGACTGGAAAGTATTTGGATAGCAAGATGTAAGGGAGAAATATGCACATTTCGTTGATTAGGTTTATCCGTGATATTTACTGCACCAAAGAATTTATTCCCCTTCATGCTCCGACTTTCCGAGGAAATGAACGTCAGTACGTACTTGATACGCTTGATAGCACTTTTGTCTCTAGTGTAGGAGCTTATGTAGAGCGCTTCGAACGTCAGATAGAGTCTTTTACTGGTGCAACCAAGGCAGTGGCCACAGTAAATGGTACTGCTGCACTACATATGGCGCTTTATATGGCAGGGGTAAGGGCAGGGGATCTGGTAATTACTCAGCCACTTACTTTTGTTGCAACTTGTAATGCATTGTTTCATATGGGAGCAGAGCCAGTATTTGTCGATGTTTCTCGACAGAGTTTGGGCCTTTGTCCCAAAGCGCTTTCCGCTTGGTTGGATGAATATGCTGCTCAAACTGAATTTGGCTGTGTGCATAAGGAGACGGGACGGACTATCCGTGCGGTGGTGCCTATGCATACTTTTGGTCATCCTGTTGAGTTAGATGAACTACAGGTTGTGTGTGAAGCATGGAACATACAATTGGTAGAGGATGCAGCTGAGAGTTTGGGGTCTTTCTATAAGGAACGACACACTGGAACCATAGCGCCATTTGGTGCCTTCAGCTTCAATGGTAACAAAATCATCACTACTGGTGGCGGGGGCATGGTGCTATGTCAAGATTCTGAGCAAGGAACTAGGACTAAGCACATCACAACTACGGCTAAGGTACCGCATCCCTTTGAGTTTTATCATGATGAACCTGGATTTAACTACAGACTACCAAATTTAAATGCTGCATTGGGCTGTGCCCAAATGGAAAGCTTAGCCTTGTTCCTTGAACAGAAACGCAGACTAGCCGCTTGTTATGCGGACTACTTCCGCGGTACAGAATACCAGTTTGTTGAAGAGCCTGTATATGGGCGCTCGAATTATTGGTTGAATGCGGTCATCTGTCAAGACAAGACTCAGCGTGACACTTTGCTAGCTGAGACCAACAAGGTTGGGATAATGACTCGCCCCGTCTGGCAATTGATGCACAGATTGCCGATGTTTTCTCATGCATTGCGTGGGGAACTCACTAATGCTGAATGGTTGGAAACTCATCTGGTCAACCTACCGAGTACACCAGTGGAGAATTGAGTTATATAAAAGTTATAACAAGTATCACGAGTAGGGAATACATAGCTTTGTTATTTTTAGATACGTTTTAAAGCAAGATGGTTAATATTATTAACTACTTTTTTGATTAAAGTATCTAATGATGTGATTAATTATTTGTTTTTAAAATATTTTTTCACCTGAAGCTTTGTTATATCATTTGTGAAAACAGCCTTGCTCATAATTTTGTAATGGTTTTTATTTTTTATTCAACAATGCTTATATTTGAGTGTTGCATACTTAACAATACAGAGGATTGGGGTTATGTATAAACTGGAAGATATAAAAGTAGGAATGAGTGAGTCATACTCACAAACCATTACAGATTCTGATATTAAAAGTTATGCAGGAATATCCGGTGACAGGAATCCTGTGCATATGGATGAGCAATATGCGAAAGAGTCAAGATTTGGACAACGTATTGCTCACGGTATGTTGAGTTCAAGTTTTTTTTCTGCATTATTTGGTATGAAACTACCAGGGCCAGGGTGTGTTTACGTTTCTCAGAATCTGAAGTTTAGAAAACCTGTATATATCGGTGATACCGTCACTGTAACAATTGAGGTGAAGGATATCGACATTAAAAATAGAAGAGTTTTTTTCGATACATATTGTAAAGTTGGAAAATCAAAAGTAATCGTAGGTTCAGCAGAAATATATATACCTGAATAAGTGTTAAGAGATATCTTACTTTTTTGTATATACCCGTAATCATTGAAGATGCTTGATTTTATCCGAAATGGAGATCATTATCCTCGCTATGAAAATATTTATTACATCAGAACAAAAAAT
>NZ_JFGV01000026.1:0-61323 GCF_000612035.1 Photorhabdus aegyptia
TATCATTCCTTTTTGAGATATATTACTGGAATGACACAGAATTTCTAACACTCCCATTTTCTTCATTCACACTTAATCATATTATTGGCTTACTTGTTCATGTTACTCTTTCAATTACTTTCATTCGCAAAATATTTCAACTCATGTGATATTTTATTTAATGATGTAATGTAGTATTAACCGCTATATCTAACTTTCTGTTTAATTGATGCAAGGCCAATTCAACAACTTCAACCTTTGATGAATGTTCAACATCAAGAAGCCGATCAATCTGTGGCCCCTTTTGCCCTAATCGTCGAGCAAGATCGACTTTGCGTGTTCCTGTCTCTATCATTGCATTATGCAATGCCACTTTCATTGCGACGAGAATAGGAAGACTGACGATGTATTCACCTGCCTCCAACACGGATGCTTCAGGTATAGGCCGACGTTTGTCAATTTCTATAGCAATAGCCGTAACCAACCCATCAATAGATTCGAGAAGAGCTTCATCAACTGAGTCACCTACTGAGTTGAATAAGGGAAGATCACGACAACTAGCCACATAGCTTCCTGTCTCTTCGTCATATTCTAGTTTTATCGGATAATTAAACATAATACCTCTCTTTAAGATAGATAACCGGAACTTAAAGCCCCAGATCCTTCATTATTTTCTTCCTCAATGGTTCAGGGATCTCTTTGGAGCCATGATCGGGGAAAACCGACGATTTACCATTTATAGATACCTTTCGGTGGCTTCCTCCACCCCTAGCCTTCTCGATTAGAACCCCTTGAGAAATTAGCCATCGGCGGAACTCACTGTATTTCATTCATGTCTCCTTCTCGACCAAGCAATCATGACACATAAAACAATAAATACAACATTTTTGTTTCATTTAACAACAGTTATGATAACTCATAGAGCAAAATTCTAAGCAAAGAACTCCCCCTAACGATACAAAATACCCATTAGCAATCCTTCGCCAACAAAATTTCGGCAGAAATGCATCGGCAACGCGACACATATAAGCAGGTACGTGTATACTGTAAAAGAATTTTATTCTGCTTCATTGTTATTGTTATCCAATCAACCAAGACACCATCATGATCCAAGGCACGTTATATATTGTCTCTGCGCCAAGCGGGGCGGGTAAATCAAGTCTGATTCAGGCTTTATTAAAAACTCAACCTTTGTATGATACTCAGGTTTCTGTCTCCCATACCACACGTGCAATGCGCCCCGGTGAGAATCATGGTGAACACTATTTCTTTATCACCGAAGAAGCCTTTCACCAGATGATCGATAATAATGAATTTCTGGAACATGCTCGTGTTTTTGATAATTATTACGGTACATCCCGGAAAGTGATTGAAGAAACCCTTGCCAGTGGGGTTGATGTTTTTCTTGATATCGATTGGCAAGGAGCACAGCAGATCCGCAAACAAATGCCATCTGTCCGCAGCATTTTTATCCTGCCGCCGTCGAAGGAAGAGCTTTGTCGCCGTCTGCGTGGCCGAGGGCAGGACAGTGAAGACGTTATTGAAAAACGTATGGAGCAGGCCGTTGCAGAAATGGTTCACTATAACGAGTATGATTATTTAATCGTTAATGATGATTTCAATACTGCATTGGCCGATCTGCACACCATCATCCGTTCAGAACGCCTGCATCGGGAGCGCCAGGCGCAACGGCATGATGCTTTAATCAGCAAATTATTGGCAGACTGAACCCAATTTCAGTATGATGCCCAGTCATTTCTTTACCTGTGGAGTCGCACACATATGGCACGCGTAACTGTTCAAGACGCTGTAGAAAAAATTGGTAACCGTTTTGACCTGGTGTTGGTCGCCGCTCGTCGAGCGCGTCAACTGCAAACAGGCGGTAAAGACCCGCTGGTGGCGGAAGAGAACGATAAAGTGACGGTTATCGCTCTGCGTGAAGTGGAAGAGGGGCTGATTAACGGTAAGATCCTGGATGTCCGTGAGCGCCAGGAACAACAAGAGCAGGAAGCCGCGGAAATGCAGGCGGTTTCCGCTATCGCGGAAAGTCGTCGTTAATCTACGGTAGGTCTGCCTTGTATCTGTTCGAAAGCCTGAATCTGCTTATCCAAAAATATCTGCCTGGGAGTCAAATTGAACTCCTCAAGCAGGCTTACACTGTCGCGCGGGATGCCCATGACGGGCAAACCCGCACCAGTGGCGAACCCTACATTACGCACCCTGTCGCGGTCGCCTGTATTCTGGCCGAAATGCGTCTCGACCATGAAACACTGATGGCCGCTTTATTGCATGATGTTATTGAAGACACGCCCGCCACCTTTCAAGATATCGCCCAACCTTTCGGCCCGGTGGTCGCCGGGTTGGTTGAGGGGGTTTCCAAGCTTGATAAGCTCAATTTCCGCGATAAAAAAGAGGCGCAGGCGGAAAACTTCCGCAAAATGATCATGGCGATGGTGCAGGATATTCGCGTCATTTTGATCAAACTGGCAGACCGTACCCATAATATGCGTACTCTCGGGGCGTTACGTCCAGATAAACGCCGTCGTATCGCCCGGGAAACGTTAGAGATTTACAGCCCCTTGGCTCATCGTTTGGGTATTCACCATCTGAAAACCGAGTTGGAAGAGCTTGGGTTTGAGGCCCTTCACCCTAACCGTTACCGGGTTATCAAAGAGGTGGTAAAAGCAGCCCGTGGCAACCGTAAAGAGATGATCCAGAAAATTCTGTCTGAAATCGCAGGCAGACTGGCCGAAGCCAATATTGAATGCAAAGTCAGCGGGCGGGAAAAACATCTCTACTCTATCTACCAGAAAATGCACCTCAAAGAGCAGCGTTTCCATTCCATTATGGATATCTATGCCTTTCGGGTCATCGTCAACAATGTTGATATCTGCTATCGCGTTTTGGGGCAGATGCACAGCCTGTATAAACCCCGTCCAGGCAGAATAAAAGATTATATCGCCATCCCTAAAGCCAACGGCTATCAATCCTTGCACACTTCTCTGATTGGCCCTCACGGCGTACCGGTTGAAATCCAGATTCGCACCGAAGATATGGATCAAATGGCTGAAATGGGCGTCGCGGCACACTGGGCCTACAAGGAACAGAAAGAGTCGAGCACCGCCGCGCAAGTTCGCGCACAACGCTGGATGCAGAGCCTGCTGGAATTACAACAAAGCGCCGGCAACTCTTTTGAATTTATTGAAAGCGTTAAATCTGATCTGTTTCCTGATGAGATTTACGTTTTTACCCCGAAAGGGCGCATTGTGGAATTACCCGCAGGCGCTACCCCGGTTGACTTCGCTTACGCCGTACACACCGATATTGGTCATGCCTGTGTCGGTTCGCGAGTTGATCGCCAGCCATATCCATTATCGCAATCGCTGACCAACGGCCAGACAGTTGAGATTATTACCGCGCCGGGCGCTCGGCCAAACGCCGCCTGGCTAAACTTTGTCGTCAGCTCAAAAGCGCGCGCCAAAATTCGTCAATTGCTAAAAAACCTTAAGCGGGAAGATTCGATTGGGCTAGGTCGCCGCCTGCTAAATCACGCATTGGGCAATGGGAAAAAGCTGGTTGATATTCCACAGGAAAATATCAATAAAGAGTTGACGAGAATGAAACTCGCGACAATAGAGGATCTGCTGGCTGAAATCGGGCTTGGTAATACCATGAGTATCGTCGTCGCCCGCAACCTGCTAGGCGCGCAGGAGAGCAGCGCAAGCACCAGTAGCAATAACAGCGGAGCACGTAAATTACCGATCAAAGGCGCTGACGGTGTGCTGATCACTTTCGCCAAATGCTGCCGGCCGATCCCTGGCGACCCGATTATCGCCCATATCAGCCCCGGCAAAGGGTTGGTTATCCACCATGAATCCTGTCGTAATATTCGCGGCTATCAGAAAGAGCCGGAGAAATTTATGGCGGTAGAGTGGGATAAAGATGTTAGCAGTGATTTTATTGCTGAAATAAAAGTGGATATGTTTAACCATCAAGGGGCGCTGGCAAATCTGACCGCCGCGATTAACGCGGCAAACTCCAATATTCAGAGCATGAACACAGAAGAGAAAGATGGCCGTGTTTACTGCGCTTTTATCCGGCTGACCACCAAGGACCGCATCCAGTTAGCGAATATTATGCGCAAAATCCGCATTATGCCGGATGTGATGCGAGTCAGCCGTAACAGAAACTAAACCGGATAGATTCCCCTCGTTACTCAGGGAATCTTCTTTTGATTATCGTTTTCTACACCGGGCAGATCCGCAAGCGAACAGCCAACAGCGCTATCCACCGCCGCCCCACAAGAGACCACTGTCGATGACTGCGCCGGATACAGAGCCGACGGCGCGTCATTCCGATGCTCAAGGAATAGGCCCATCAATACGGAATCAACCTCATCCAGTATGCGACCTAACCACCCCTCACCCTCCACGCCAAACATTAACACCAACCCAATTGCAATAAACAATAGCGGCAAAATCCATGCCCGGCACCAATACGCTAGCAGCATACGGGGATACCGGGAGTGGCGAACTTTGTTACCCAATAACAGCCCACAGACAGTGAACAATACGATGCTGATAACCAATACCACTCGGCTTATCAGCATCCATAAGGCATCACCCACAGAATCGATAAAAACGCATCCTCCACCATATCCCGCCAGACAGCCACCTGTGTCATACCCCTGAAATAAAACGGACCGTTAAGAAATAAATGGACCGCAAGCGCGTTGCAAAAACCAACTACGCATATGATTAATCTGTGATGATGTCCGGGAATGCGCCGACTTCACCGTTTTTGTCACCAGTGTCTGGTTCCTCTGGGGCATAGGTTTAGCGACTGCTGTGACAATCAGCATCAGACGCCGACTCCCATGTTTTTCACGAAAGAAGACTTTTTCACAGGAAATCACATCACTCCGCTCATTGTAGATATAATTCATCACATCCCTTGCCCGGCGTTCCGACACCCGAAACACCTGACTGATTTCACTTTTGGTAAATCCTCGCCCTTTCAATAACCCCCAATACGCGACCGCCATGTACAACGGTGTATCATTCAAATGAGACAAGCAGACAGGCAGACGAAAAGTCCCATGATTACTCTGCTTGCCAGTAATAGTCTGATTTCCGGGCAAATCAGCCTGACTGCCGCTCATTTGAAGCGCCATTGAATCATTAACATTGATTGTCATTTTACTCTCCCCTGGTGACTAACTGGTCGATCGGTTACCACATGAGAAATGAAATAGTGTGATTTATTGAGATGAAGCACTTAGGCGGCTAAGCCACCATGCCATATTTAAATACCCTGCCATCGTAGGCGTTATCGTACGACTAACGTTGCGTTCATCGTGGTCTGAAATTCACCAAAAGTACCAGGGTCTAACGCCTTTACTTGCCAAACTGTCGCCTCAAATCGGTTTCGGGATACATAGGTGTTTGGCGTATCACCCACAGTAAAGTACAGAACGTCCGCCGGGTTCGTGGGAAAACCAAATTTTACTGGCCTACCCATCGCGTTTGACGCCGCCAACTTAGTATTCCCACCTATCAAAGTCGGTACCACTTTAATCCTCAACGCGTCATCGAAGCCAGGCACTACGATACTTTCATTATTATCAGCTAACTGTGGGGCGGAAAACCGCATAGTGGCCACTCCACCGGCACTGTTCTTATCGCTCACCTTGCATGTAATATTCAGAGTAAACAGTCCACCAAACCCGGTGAATCCACCTGTTAGGAGCTGTACCGGATATGGCCCGGACGACCGGAGAACCTCTCCTATCTCCGCTGCCCCCACAACAGCATTATGGTCAGGCTCATGGGCGCCAGCATCTAAACCACAAACCGGCGGGTCCAGTACTGTCACCGGGTCTTTGATAGGCGGAAGAGTTGGTTTGGACCACGACATAAGCTCTTCTCCATCAATTAGGACACTCAAAATTGGTGAGTTATCGTCACGATTGAATTCGACTTTTTCATCAGGATTTCGCTGCCATGAAAAATTTACCCCTCGGCAAGACACATCAAAATAGAGGTCACTTATTCTTTCATGTGCTCTCATCCAATCACCTCTATCATTAGGATGTTCCGGCTCAAGCTGTGCTGAATCGGAAAGATTTTCATTGGGGTATGGCTTATCAAGATTCACCGTAAAGTGTTGAATGGCTGTTCCTTTTGAATTGGCATCATTTGGATACTGTCTAGAAAATTTAGTTTTGGCCATAACTGTACATTCGTAACTGCCTGAGACCACTCTCGGGACTTTAAAAATTTCCCCGCGTACTCTGAGCTGAAACCGGACCTCACTCAGAAGCTTATCATCATACGAAGTGGTGTAATGAACCATATCCCTTATACTATGAATTTGAAACAGATCTAAGGTCGCTTTACCCGCTGCCGGGTAATTGATGACTCCATCACTCCGTTTTACCATCCGCTCAGGCCCCAAAGCTTTCAAAGCTACATCAGCATTCCAATTTCGGGACTGATCGGCAAACACTGAGGGAGAAGAAAAAATACCCACGAATAGGCATATCATTGCCATCCATATCGGCCATTCACGGCAACGAACCACCATCCAACCAATATCCTGTTTTATCTTGTTAATAAACGTCTTCTTCGTATTCATCGGCTGCCCAACCGGGAGTAACTTCCCAGTTGCCATATTAGAAATTTTCATTCGTTGATCTCCCCCCATCCCGGCCAGATTACATCCACCTTTCAGCGGTTCCTCTTCCTCTAATAACGATGGTTATTCACATCAGGTTCTGTGCACCACCTCATGTTAACCTTGCCATCTTAACGGCAGGTTTCGTTCAATTGCCTCATGGGACTCCAGCTCTTATCTTGCTTCGCTTTTACCGGCGGCGGCCCCAGGTTAAACACCACCTCGCACTGACTGTCCGGCGCACTGCCCCACTTCACTTTGAGTACCCCACTAGGGGGCATACCACTCAGGTACACTTGTCCTCCTTCCCCGACGATCGCCGCCAGATTGGTTGCTGTATCCCCTTTAAGCCCCGCCATTGCCCCAAACGGTACCGGCTTACCGTGATAGAGCAAATTCATCAGCAATTGCTGCCCGATACGTACAGGATAATCCACCATCACAACCGCCCCTTTGGTCGGGAATACGTTCTTGCTGCCTTGTGCCATGTCAGCCCCTTCCGGCAGCGATGACGGATCTAAACTGATACTATTACGGCTGTACGTCTGAGCATAAGGCACCACCGCATATCCCCAATGATTAGTCGAAATCGAGTTGGAGTTCATCACACGAATACCGCCAACCCCCGACGTCCGCACTAATACCGCCGCATCACCAATACGCGATGCCAACGTGACACCATGCTGATGGGCGATCAATCCGCCACTAACTCCGTAGTTCACCCCTCGCCCGCCCGATGAATCGTAGTTGTATCCCAGGTTAGCCTGCCCAAGGGAACCACTGTATCCCATTGATACTGATCCGCTGTTTCCCTGCCCTTTATTCGCCTGACTTTGCGATACACTCCAGGACAGACTATTGTCATCCAGCAATGAACCGCCCAAACCTAACTGGTTACTGCTGCGCCCCGTGCTATCGTGGAACAAGCTATAGTTGGCATACGCATTGCTCAGCGCCGCATAAGAGCCAAACAGACTCAGAGGAATGTTGACGTTCAATGAAACTTGTCGGTTCTCGGGCCAGTCGCCGTTGCCGCGTATGCGATCGATGCTGTAATTAAGCCCCCAGCCCACACGGTAGAAAGAACCACTCAATCCCATCGACAGGGTGGTGTTAGTTTTAGAACTGCCCCAGTAGTTATCCCGCTGACCACTGAGCCACAGGGAATAGTTACCCGGCAATGACTGGCTCAATCTCATTTGCCAACTGCTACGACGTCGCTGAGACATCCAAGAGGGAAGCTCCCCCCAAACCGTGTAACCTTGGGTATTAACATCGGAAAAACTGAGGTAATTACGTGTTGAATAGCGGTACGCGGTTAAATCCACCGTCGTGCCGGAGGTCAGCATACTTTTCGAATACTTAGCCCGGTAAGATTCTCCGCGCTGAATATCCGCCATATTTTTCAACCGCGCCCGAGAAGTGGTGATATCCGCGGATAATGCCCCCATCATACCAAGGGAAAGCCCGGTCCCCAGCGCCGCAGACTGGTACGATTGCGCTACCAATCCCCCACCGTATAATGTGACGTTGGCGGGCAGACCATAAATCATTGATACCATGCCAAACACTGGCTTACGCCCGCCGCTACTATACCCACTGGTGTGATAGCGCCCTACCGCCGCTTCGTACTTGAATTGCCCCTGCCGCAACATCATCGGCAGGCTAGAATAAGCCTGACTGAACCCATGATGGGTACCATCAGCCTCGGTGATCGTCACCTGTAAATCCCCGCCGGTACTGCTACCCACCAAATCTGTGATCCGAAATGGACCCGGCGCGACATTGGTTTGATAAATCACACTGCCATTCTGTGTCACCGTCACCTGCGCGTTAGATTTAGCTATCCCACTGATAATCGGCGCAAAACCACTCTGCCTACCCGGTATCATCGAATCGCTGGTGGCCAGCCCAATCCCACGATAGGGGAAACCATCAAATACCTGCCCCGCCACACTGCCGGTCGAAGTATCCCCTATCGTCAGATCACTGCGTAACGCCACCACATCCCGCTGCAAATAGGTTTGCAGGAAGTTCCACCGTTGCCGGGATTGGGTGGTTTTTTTCATTGCGTCATTGAGTGAGTCATACCGGTTATAAGTTTGGGTACTATAAGAATAGGTCGCCGTGTTACGAAGACGCCAGGCCCCGAGATTCAATCCAGAATTGAAGCTACCGAACAGACTCTGATTAGTCTGTTTATTACCAAATTGCGAGCGTTGATTCTGACTGCCATTGACGCTGTAGTTCAATATAAAAGCCGGGATGCCCTCTTGCCATAATTTCGGGTCAACCTGACCATTGGTTGAAGGCTTCATCGCTATTTGGGGTATACTCAAATTTAACCGCATCTGGGAAAAGTTCAGGCGGGCCGTAGCCTGAGGAATCAATTTACCTAACGGACTCCCTATCGGCTTATCCAGCGGCAAGGTTTTCAGTGCCGGTGTGTCGCTGATATTGACACCGGCCATATCTAACAAATCTGGCGTCAATACCGGGACCAGCTCGCTGTCGCCATGACGCTGGAACGTAATATCCCGTGAATCAAAAAAAGTGCCATTCACGTAAATGTCAACACGATAAGTCCCAGGCGCCTGACCTCCGGCGGTTTCAAACTGTGATAAATCCACCGTTTGCCCTGAATTCGAACCAAAGTCCAATAAGGCCGGGTCAAAATAGTCGCGTCCTATCGCCTGAGCACTCCATCCAGTCACAAACGCCAGCACCATCCGACAGAAAACCAGAGAAAGGCGCAATTTCACCGGGCACTTTGATAGCGCCAGAGAAACAGAAATATTTTGATTTACACGATGATAAATAGGCGGTCGCTCTAAACGGCAGCTTATCACCGGAATTAACATTTTCATTGTTAAAATCGCCATCTCTTATTTAAATATATTCAACTTAATATCTACTCTGTCGGTATCTGCAATATTGTTATTAACCACGACATCGTTATTAACCACTGCCAGATACAACAATAGATCGACTCTCTTCATCGGTGCTTAACCCAAATTCACCAATAGCACGCCACGATACCGTGACATTATTACCAAGGGACATTTTGCCCACTGGCAGTGACCAGCTCTGCTGACCAAATGGCGGCACCATCCTAAATAAATCCTGATCCGGTACGGCAAACGAATTCACCTGTAAAGCCTGCAACGTTATCCAAAACGGCGACGGATTAGTCAGCGTCACAACACTCTCTTTTACTGACGCGCTTAATTGTTTCACCGCACCGGCAACGCCCTCTTTTGGCAACCCTTCAGGACGATAGAACACTTTTACCGCCAAAGCCGTCGTCATTTTTATCTTGCCGGAGAAACTCTTAGATACCGATGATGGTTTCTCAGAAGGCAACATACGCACATTCAGAAAAAACAGAGATTCCCGATCCTTAGGAAAATCCCCACCGGTACGCAGGATTTTCAGCACCTGCCGTTCATGCGCATCCACCTTGGCAATAGGCGGAATCACAATAAATGGCGCCTTAGCATCCAGCGGTAAACCGGTGGCAGGGTCCAATTCCCGTACCGTTGACTGAATCAGATAATTGCTGTCGCTGTTATTGATGAATGTTGAAGGAACGCCATTGTTGAATGATTCAAGGTAAAGCACACGGGCATCATTGATATATAACGCCCCCATCAGGCCCTCTTCCGCCCTCAGTGGCAAAACCGGTAATATCATTGCCAGAGCGCATAACACAGACGTCACCCTCTGCTTTATTAAAACCTTACGCTCCGCCATGTGATGCTCTTCCAATTCTCAAAATATACTCAGTCAGCCTGTAACGTACCGCTCTGTAGCTTACTCACCCCGCCGATATCGGTGATCATCGACCATTCCACCTTACTGCCAACCTTGCCTGCCAGGGGAAAAGTCGTCTGGCCGAAAGGCGTCAATATTGACGGGGCTTTGTCAAAATCCACCGCCTTGCCGTCAAATTTCAGTTGAGCAAAAGTCTGGTAATACGGTGTTGGGTTGGTCACTACCACACTATTGCCTGATTGTGTAAACGTCAGCCGACCACGGGCCTGTTCCGGCGTCATCGGCAGCTTATCCGGCCGGTAGATAAGTTTTATATTCATCCCCAACGAGATAGACAGCGACGCGCCAATCTCCCCTTGTTTCCCGTCGCTATTTTCCTTGCTGTCATCAGTTGTTTTCTTCGCCGGGATCGCATTAATCCGAAAACGAAACAGAGACTCACGATCAGCAGGAAAATCACCACCGGTACGAACAAGGCGCATCACATTCAAGCTATTGCCCTCCATACGGAACAACGGGGGTAGCACCGTAAACTCCGATGAACGGGTATTTGAGTTATCCCACGGCGTCACCGCAGCTTGTACCAGATAGACCTCTTCGCCCGAATTTTGCAGTGAGATGCTTTGCACCTTGTCACCCTGCTGATAAATAATGCGTGTCTTCCTCAACATCAGACCTGCGTGTGCTGACGACGACGCCATAACCACCCATATCCCCAGCATCCCCATGATTATCAGCTTTTTCATATATCCCACTTCATCTCAGACACTCTTCCTCAACTACACCCGGCTGATAACGTTATCTACTTCAAGTGTTCATACGAAAACTCAAAATGTATCCGCACATTCGCAGTTCCTCCGCATAACACATTGGTCCCGTTACTCTCAGTTTTACACGTTGCTGGATTATTTTTGTCGCCTAAACCTCCCACATAAGCCCTGAACGTCCTCGTCGCTCCATCTTTCGCGAACGGTAGCAACACCTGAAACGGCTTATTGCTAGGTTTCACCTCTACAAACTGCTGGTTGCTAAGATCCTGTAACCTAATCCCCACTCCCTTGGTAGTACCACCATCTACTGGCATGAACAGTTCCGGATCTTGTGTGACAAAATTACTACTCCATATGTACAACGCTGGCGATTGGCCTGGACTACAGTGACTGAGCTGAAATTCCAAGTCTAAGGCGGAGCTTTCCACATATTTGCTATTTCTAAGTTGACTCGCATAGACCTGGGACATAAGACCGGTATAACCACCAGCGCCGCCGTACTTACCATTCACACTCAACGCACAAGTCGGAGGCAACAGATTGCCTCTAATTGTGATCTCAACATTCTTACCATCCGCCTGAACCGACAAAGACACACAAGCGATGATCCATCCAATCAGCACCATGATGAGTAACGAATATTTCGTTCTGCTGTGACATGTTATTAACTCACGCTTTATAAGAGTGTTATTTTTCGCTTTCATCTAACTCTCTTCCCCTCATTGGTCCCCATTTTTATCATCTGTGATCAACCGCATCTCAGGGATAAGAATAGGTAAACGCGACTCGCGCAATTAATGAGCCAGGCCGAATAACCTTACTATCTTTTCCACGCGCAACCGCTACTGTTACTGGAAGCTGTGCACGACCATCATCAAAAAATAGCGAATCAAGGCGATTCTCATGATTATTTATTACCACATTATCCCAACCTATTTTTTTCTCTTTACCACCCCCTAAGTAAAAAATAAATCCCAACCCCTCAGAGGCGTTATCATCGGAACCAGAGACAGGATCACGGAATATTGCACCTTGTTCAGCGTCGATGGTGTTTCCTGACACAGTGATAACAGGTGCGTTCGGTGCAACATCCGGATCACCACAATTGGTTAATTCCAGAGTAAATCTTCTGGGGTTTGATATATGCCCTGCCTGACTGAACTCCGCCGCTGGCAGAGAGCCGAAATTCAGCTCCGAACCATTGATATCACTACCACTGATCCCTACGTCACAAGGTTCAGGCACAACAGTTATGAGCAGTTCTACGTTTATCCCACTCGATTGCGTTGATGGGAATGGTTTTTTAGGATCTTCAGATGCAGCCATGACGCCGCCTGCCAAGAACAGCAAAACTAATATCCCCCAACAAAGCCGGAGCATCACCATACGCAACGTCGAGCAGCCGCCATTACTCAGAAAAGCGGGTTGGTCATCCACTCTGTTTTTTTCTCGCCTTGTCACTTTGGTCCACCTTAAAACTCTCTCGCTTACAGCTATTCTGTTAATGAATCGCACTGCAAACTCAACGATAATCAAATGTAAAATTCACGTTGGCATAAATTCTTCCTGGCTTTTTACAGACCATTATCGTCTCCCCTGCCGCCGGGGCGCATACCAGTGAAAACCTCACCGGCACAGAAGGAGTTTGAGCATTTATGACTGTGCCTTTATCCGCCAGATAAAATGGTTCACTATCCGCTATATTTGAGGACCATTCCGTTCCATTCAGCTTCTTCAAGCGCACCGTGACGCCCACGGCCTTTGAAACCGAATCTTCGCTGTTTTGACTACGAAACAGCGTGTTATCACTCGTACCAAAATGCTCTCCGCTAATGGTAATCGCAGGAGCAACCCTGTTTGCATCGATCACATCTGAGCAATTTCTCAGAGTGAGATTGGTTTCCCCGTAGGCGTTCCCTGATACCAAGCTGGCAAATTGCACTTTGCCCAAATCGATATTATTGTTATCCACAGCGATATCACACGTCCCGTAGGCAATGTCGGCCTTAAATGTGGCGATGGCAGAATTCGCTGCCCACAAGGGACCGGAAGAGAGCCACAAAACTCCTCCCATGCCGATGTAATTCAGGTACCCACGTAGACGCTGAATCCTTGAGATACCGGCTTTACTGAATTTCACCATTGAAGTTCTCTCCACCGCCGAGATCGCTAATCACCGCCCATTCCACTTTCTTTTTATTCTGATTATTTTGAGCGGGATAAACATGGCTACTGAAAGGCGCCAGCATTTGTGGATGACTTTCAGAAAACTTCACCGGTACGCCATCAACTTTGATCTGGGTAAAGCTGATGTGATAAGGCGAATTGTTGCTAACTTGAATGCCATCGGGAGCATGGGTAAAGCGCAGGGCTTTGTATGCCTGCTCCGGCGTTCCCACCAATCCCGTTGGCCGATAAAATAGTTTGATGGTATTGCCGATGGCATAAGTTATCCCACCGCCAATTTGTGCGCTTTCAGAACGCTGGCCCGGAGGATTATTACTACCGGGAATAGCAGAGGCATTAAAATAAAAGACGCTCTCCCGATCAGTCGGCAGCTTACTGGTATCGCCTAAGATGCGCAGAACATTGGTTCCCTTAGGCTCCAAACGGAATAAAGGAGGCGTGACGTAAAAAGGCGCTTTACCCTTACCGTCAACGGTGCGAGTAATCTTAGTTGTCACCAAGTAAGGGATATTGGTTGTTGTATTGCGTACTGAGACTGTTGTTGCAGCTTTATCCTGTAAGAAAATAATACGTGTAGCATCGATGCCAAACCCGCCTTCGGCCTGACTCTGTGACGCGAATAAAAACGCACCTAATACAAGGCTTTTTACTATGATGTTAGGAAGTCGGAGTTTATGGATCATCATTTTTCTCTTTTCACTCAGCCAATGGCGGTTTATAAAACACCGTTTCAATCATCCAGAATTTGCAACCAAAGAAGCCTGAAGAAAGGCTCCTCAGGCTGGTTATTGAATCAATAATCATTCATACGCTATGGAAAAAGTAAGAGGGGCATGAATGTGCTGAGGAGATGGTTTATCAGTCGTTGACGCCATATAAGCTTTAAAGACCACAGACTTGTTATTAAAATCTGCCGCTTTAGGAGTTTTATCACTTGATGAAGCTAATACGATACGGCTGTCTTTCTTAAGAAGCTCTTCCGTTCCATCAGCAGAACCATCAACCTTATAGGTTAATGCAACACCCGCATTTGGAGTTTGCCCTTCCGCATTACCCTGACCATCATTAAATATGTCAGTGCTTGCTCCTATCGTAGTCCCTGACACCAACAGCTTAAGCGATTTTTTTGCCGTAACAGTACCATCACAGCCACTGACACCAACAGCAAAAGTTTCATATCCATTAACAACATGCATGCCCACAAATTTACCCTCACCAGGATTGAATTCACCTGGCTTATGGTTACCCAAACTCACATCACCGTTTTTTACACCACTGGTAATGTCACATGTCACATCTGAGACAGTACCAGTAACAGTTACTGTGGCATTATGCCCCCCTTTATTTTCCTCCCCATCTGCCAAAGCTGCCGAAGCTGCCGAAGCTGCCCCCATAACCAACGCCGCCACGACGCTTATCTTTAATATCTTTTTCATTTCATTAATCTCTTTTAACTACCTAACTAAAGTCTGATTTAAGCTCGCGCATCATGTTTTGATAAACAGAGGCATCCAGCTGTACAAAAATTTGTCAATTAGGACCATTTTGACTATCGAAACATAGCTATTTTTCTGTATAAAAACAGCACCATACAGAGTTAATATGCGATTATTTCGCAAATTTTAAGGATATCATCTTTACCTATCCTAAAATTAAAAACAAAAATTTTGCTAAAGTGACAACAAAAGGGCAATGTTTTTGCATGTTGTAATAAAAAGAGTGGATTATTGGAATGTTTCTGTGGTAGGATTATTGAGTTTTACAAATATATACAAATCTATCTCTTTTTTTATTAGAAAACTTTTAGTACAATTTCTAGGCGATCGTGTTTCGATAGTCAAAATGGTCCTAACTGTCGTACCTTAACGCCTACCTTTTACGCCCCAAACTCCTTGAAAACGTTCAACATTACTCGCGGTATAACGTACCGTATGGCGAATGTTTTTATGTCCAAGATAGTCTTGTATTAGCCGGGTATCGATTCCTCGATCTGCAAGGGCAAAACCGCAGGCATGACGCAACATATGTGGATGAGGCTCTACCGCGATATTCGCACGTTGCCCTAACTGGTTGATAATCTGATAGATGCGCTGGCGAGTCAGTGGTTTCCCACAACGCGATAGAAATAACCAATCACTATCAGCGCCCTGAAAAGTTTTGCGCACTTTAAGCCATGCCTTAATCGCCTTAACTTCACGCTGCAAAAGGGGATGGTTAGTACAAAACCCGCCTTTTAATCGCCTGATATATAGGCATTTTTCTTTTAACTCCATGTCAGATAACCGCAAATGCCTGGCTTCGCTAACACGAAAGCCGTGGATATAGCTCATATACACCAGACAGTAATTCCGTTCTGGATTAGGCCCCACTTTCGCCATTTCCAACATGCTTTCTACTTCTGATTGAGTCAGATATTTTCTTTGGCCCATGATTATTTCTCCAAAATATATTGATAGCACAACCCGGCGATATCCCGTTTAGAACAGATATAAGCTAGGATAAAATAGACACCGCTACCCAAAACGATGGCCTATTGTTCACCGAGGCTACAAGAGGTTATACAGATATGGGGCAAAATTTAAACACCTTTTTTGATTATTTTTTCACCTCGCAAGCACGTTAGTTTACATTTGACTGACAGGGCAGATTATTCAAAACAGGCTACAAGAACCTGTCGTTACAAATCGCCTTTTTCGTTATAGCGGCTTACTCTTAAGGTATTGATATGGTTTTCAACCAGTTACAGAGGAAAATATTCCATTGATTACATTAAACTCGTCTGTATTATTATGGATGGTAAACAGGCTCAGGCCGTGACCTGTGAAACCTGATGGACTGCCATGCAATTAATGGAGATAAAAGAAACCTTATGAGAGGCCCATTGCTTGATGCCATCCCTCTGACTTCCCTGCGTGGCGTCGGGGCAAGTCAGGCCGCCAAATTAGCAAAAATAGGGCTGGTTAATTTGCAGGATCTTCTGCTGCATTTCCCGCTGCGTTATGAAGACCAGACACGCCTTTATACTATTAATGATCTTTTACCGGATATTTCCGCCACCGTCACAGGTGAAATCCTGCGTACCGATGTTACTGTTAGTCGTCGCCGAACCCTGATCTGCAAAATTAGCGATGGCACCGGCGTGCTCACACTACGCTTTTTTAACTTTTCGGCGGCAATGAGAAACAATCTGGCGAAAGGGAAACAGGTTGTTGTCTACGGTGAAATCAGAAGAGGCAGTCAGGGTGCCGAAATGATTCATCCTGAGTATAAGATTCAAAATCATACTGGAAATGTACAGCTTCAAGAGACATTAACCCCGATTTACCCGACAACAGAAGGTGTTCGTCAGGCGACGCTGCGTAATCTCATTGATCAAGCACTGAAATTGTTGGATACCTGTACAATCAATGAACTTTTACCGGAAGAGCTTAGCCGCTCCATGATTAGTCTGCCGCAAGCACTGCATATTCTGCACCGCCCAACACCAGATATTGCGCTGGCGGATCTGGAAACCGGCAGGCACCCAGCTTATCGCCGTCTGGTTCTGGAAGAACTTTTAGCTCACCATTTGAGTATGTTAGCCGTCAGAGCTGGCGTACAACGCTATCACGCTCAATCATTGCCGACTGAGGACAAGTTAAAACCGCAATTCCTTAATCGCCTGCCATTTTCTCCAACTCATGCGCAACAACGGGTTGTCTCGGAAATTGAACAGGATCTGGCAAAAGATGTTCCCATGATGCGACTGATTCAGGGCGATGTAGGTTCAGGAAAAACGCTGGTTGCCGCATTGGCTGCGTTGCGTGCCATTGCGCATGGTAAACAGGTCGCCTTGATGGCGCCGACTGAACTACTGGCAGAACAACACGCTAATACCTTTCGGCAATGGCTGGAACCGTTGGGTATTCAAGTCGGCTGGCTAGCGGGTAAGCAAAAGGGGAAAGCGCGTCAGAAGCAACAAGAAGCCATTGCCAACGGCCAAGCCGCCATGATTGTCGGTACGCATGCCATGTTTCAGGAACAAGTGAAGTTTTCCGGTCTGGCGCTGGTGATTATTGATGAGCAACATCGGTTTGGTGTGCATCAACGTCTGGCTTTATGGGAAAAAGGACGTGAACAGGGTTTTCATCCTCACCAATTGATTATGACGGCCACCCCGATTCCCCGTACCTTAGCCATGACCGCTTATGCGGATCTCGATACTTCTATTATTGATGAATTACCACCGGGGAGAACGCCGGTGACAACCGTTGCGATCCCGGATACACGCCGTGAAGAGATTATCAAACGGATCAGAAACGCCTGCCTTGATGAAAATAGACAAGTCTATTGGGTCTGTACGCTGATTGAAGATTCCGATGTGCTGGAAGCTCAAGCTGCGCAAGCCACCAGTGAAGAACTTACTCTTGCTTTACCGGAACTGAAAGTCGGGCTGGTGCATGGCCGCATGAAAGCCGCAGAAAAGCAGGCAGTGATGGAGGCTTTCAAGCGTGGCGAATTACAGCTTCTGGTTGCAACAACGGTTATTGAAGTGGGCGTGGATGTGCCGAATGCCAGTTTGATGGTTATTGATAACCCGGAACGGCTCGGCTTGGCGCAACTTCATCAATTACGCGGACGAGTTGGCCGTGGCGCTATCGCTTCTCATTGTGTTCTACTTTACAAAACGCCGCTGAGCAGTACCGCCAGAATTCGCCTGCAAGTGCTTAGAGACAGTAACGATGGTTTTGTTATCGCACAAAAAGATCTGGAAATTCGCGGCCCCGGGGAGTTATTAGGAACACGCCAAACTGGGAATGCGGAATTTAAGGTGGCTGATTTGCTAAGAGATCAGGGAATGTTGCCGGAAGTTCAGCGTATTGCCCGACATCTCCACCAGCATTATCCTGAACATGCCCGTGCCTTGATTGAACGCTGGCTACCAGAACGGGTACATTATGGTAATGCGTGATTGAGAACATGTCGGAACGGACTTGTCGTTTCTCAACGCCGCCAAAAATACGGATATCTGGTTTTATCCAATAATTAAGATGCTCTGTAACAGAGCTTTCTTTTAATTATTCTATTAAATTGATAATGCATTATTGCCAAAGGAATGGAAAATAGAACCACAATTATTCCTAAATTAGCATCAGCGTTAAAACATATCCCCATAAAATATAAATGGTTTTTTATTATTTTCTTAAAAAATCGAATCTAATACCTCGGATTAATTGATACGACGTGTCACTATTCGAAGTCTTTTATCAGCTAACTAGGGTGACAGGTGGTTCCGACATTTTTCATCAAATTAAGTTGATGATGTGTACGGTATTAGCGCAACATTATGCTCAAAGGTTAAAACGAGAATAGATGTAAATCTATGATAGGAAATTTTAATTAATGTAACATTGAATTACTAAGTTTAAATAGTAAATATTTCTATTAACTCAATGAATTTAATTTTAAATATTTTCTTTTCGAAGTATAAAACCTTGATGGAGGTCACGCAAATAATAGTAGTTTTATTGGTTTTCTTATCTATACTTATATTTCGTTATGGTACATATTAGGATGTTTTTAAATTAGAGCTAAATAAATCTACGTTGATATAATGGAGAGTTTAATATGATTTATGTCAAAAGTCTTTCAGAGAATGTGGTTAAAGTTGCAATTAGTAAATGGAGTAGTGATGAAGGTAATGACGAATATATTGAAATTAATAAAGGAGAGGTGGCTCAATGGAATAGATCAGATCAGCGCGGTTTTTTAATGTCAGTAGCACGAAAAGATAGTGTTACATTGTTATATTCAATAAGATTAAATGGCTACGTGATTATTTATGATAACTCAGTTGTAAATAACGGTAGCCGGATAGACTCTTTATATTCGATACCATCTGCCTAAAAAACTTATTATCGCACTAGTTTTTTTAATTTAATTTTTGTTCGTATACCTTTGAATTTAATGGTAAATATTCATTATTGATATAGTGGAGGATTTATGATTTATGTTAAAAATCTCTCAACTGAACCGGTTAAAGTTTCGGTTAATAAATGTGGAGAGGAAGGTAGAGAGGAATATTTAGCTCTTGATTGTGAAGATGTCAAGGTGTGGGATCTCTCCGATACGCATAGTTTTATATTGTCAGTAATACAGAAAGGTATTGAAAAATCATATTCTGCTTCTCATAACAGTTTTATTATTATTTTTGATGATTATGTACAAGATAGCGGCACCAATATATCTCATCAAGAGAAATAAATGAGAACTTGTCATCCGATTTAATTGAGTGTTAGACAAAATTAAATCACCATAATCAGGAATGGGATCTCCATTCCTGAACTATTTATATTCAACGGTTTGCTACTTTCTCCCCTAATGCTTGTTTTTCTGCTTGATTGATAAAGATATCTCCAGCCTCTTTATAATTAATCAGTTGTTTTATCAACTTCCTCTGCCAGCATTTCCAGACTAGGTGCTTAGTCCCAATATTTGATGAACAAGATAATAGAAAAAATTATCGCCTGATACCTATAGGTTAATATTAAATTGTTTCTTGGTAGTTGGTTTTAGTTTATTTTTATCGATAATGAGTAAAATTAAAATTATGAGGTTTGAGCAGAATAATTTAATAAAGATGTACATCTTTATGGCTAATCTCATTAATACGTAAACATGTAACTTCATTTACTAAGTATTAACCATAAAGCAAAGAATAAAACTCACCAAAAAGGGCGCAGTATATTTTCTATTTATAAAAAAGTGAGTTACTTCGGTAATAACAAGAGCAGGAAAGCTAATATTTCAAATTGAATAAACGATAGGCTGAACCGAGGTATTATAGCTCAGCCTTGGTTTTAGGGTTTTTAGTAATTTATAATGACAGTGGATTAATCATCATATTCACTGTGTACTATATTATCGTTACCAACATCCCAGGCTAATCTTTCTCCATTCGCCCGCAGGACTGAGAATGAACCTCCCGATGCACTCAGGCTGACAATATCTTGTAATCGGGCTATTCCAGGGGGGACCTGGGCATTCAATCTTGGGGATCCCCAAGCAACCACACTACCATTTGCCCGAAGGGCCGCGAAAATATCAGAACCTGCTCTCAAGCTGACAATATCCTTCAATTTGGCGACTTCGGATGGGACTCTGATACTACCTCCCCCATCGATACCCCAGGAGACCACGCTGCGATCTGCTCTCAGGGCCGAGAAGGCAGAACCTGTTGTTTCCACGCTGACGATATCCTTTAATGTAGCAATTTCGGACGGGATTACACCTCCAAAAAAACTGTTCCCCCAGACAACTACACTACGGTTGGCCCGCAGGGCCGCGAAAGCACAATATCCACCAATCAGGCAGACAATATCTCGTAATTTGGCAATGTCTGGAGGGACTTGGCCACCCCAATTGTCAATCCCCCAGCTAACTATACTACCGTTGGCCCGCAGAGCTGTAAAAGCAGAACTTGCTGAACTCAGGCTAACAATATCCTGTAGTCTGGCAATTTCTGGTGGAACTTGCCCCCCTGAGCTTAGTAGTCCCCAGGCGACCACACTACGATTTGTCCGCAGGGCTGCAAATGCACTACCTCCTGCACTTATGCTGACAATATCCTGTAATTTGGCAATTTCGGGAGAGATTTCACCTCCATAAGTGCTGTCCCCCCAGACGACTACACTACGGTTGGCTCGCAGGGCCGCGAAAGCAAAACCTGTTGTACTTAGACTGACTATATCCTGTAATTTAGCAACTTCTGGCGGGATTTGTCCGCCAGAGTCCGAAGCCCCCCAAGCGACTACACTGCGGTTGGCCCGCAGGGCTGTGAAAGCACCTCTTGTTGCACTTATGCTGACAATATCCTGTAATTCAGCAACTTCTGGCGGAACCTCGCCGCCCCGATCTTTCAGCCCCCAGGCGACTACGCTACGATTTGCCCGCAAAGCCGCGAAAGCAGAGCTTGTTGTACTGAGACTGACAATATCCTGCAATTGAGCAATTTCGGGCGGGATTTGGCCCCCATAACGCTCATCTCCCCAGGCGATCACTCTGCCATTTGGCAATAACATGGCGCTGGCCCCGTTAGAAACGCTGGAGATCTTGTCATCAAAGTTACTATTTATACCGGATTGTCGGTATTGATTTATAAAATTACTGCGGGTATCCCCGTTTAGTGAGAAATCGTCATTTTGGTTCATTTTATTCTCCTAAATAAGGTCATATTGGATTTACCTTACCCACAAGAGGTTTGTACCGTAAGACCTTTGCCCAATGGGTTAATTAATTTTCATATTCATGATGCAAGTTATTGTCGTAAGCAGAACCCCAGGCTACTTTCCGACCATTGGCCCGCAATACGGCGAATGAGTTTTTTGACGCACTCAGGCTGACAATATCTTGTAATCGGGCTATCCCGGCTGGAATTTGGTTGCCTTGATAACTGCCATATCCCCAAGCGACTACGCTACCATTTGCCCGCAGGGCTGCAAACGCGGTTTCTGTTGCACTGATACTGACAATATCTTGCAATTCGGCAATTTCGGGCGGGGCTGAAATACCATTGCCTCCCCAAACAACTACACTGCGGTTTGCCCGCAAGGCCGCGAAAGCACCATATGTTGTGCTCAGACTGACGATATCCTGTAGTTGAGCAATTTCGGGCGGAATACTGCCACCCGAATATTTGCTTCCCCAAGCGACGACGCTGTGATTTGCCCGCAGGGCTGCAAATGCAGTTCCTGTTGCACTGATACTGACAATATCCTGCAAGTTAGCAATTTCAGGCGGAACCTGGTCGCCCGAATTTTTGAAGCCCCAAGCGACTACACTGCGGTTCGACCGCAGGGCCACGAAAGCAGAGTCTGTTGCACTCAGGCTGACAACATCCTGCAACTGGGCAATTTCTGGCGAAACCTGCCCGCCCCAATTCTCAAGTCCCCAAGCGACCACGCTCCGATTTGCCCGCAGGGCGGCAAATGCGTTTACTGTTGAACTCAGGCTGACAATATCTTGCCGCTCTGCAATCTCAGGCGGTACCTTACCGCCAGAATATTCATCTCCCCAAGCGACGACACTACTGTTTTCCCGTAGAGCCGCGAAAGCGGAACCTGTCGTACTCAAGCTAACAATATCCTGCAATTTGGCGATTTCTGGTGGAACCTGACCGCCGAAATTCTCATCGCCCCAGGCAACCACACTACCGTTTACCCGCAGGGCCGCAAAAGCAGAATCTGTTGCCTTCAAGCTGACAATATCCTGCAATTTGGCAATTTCTGGTGGAATTTGACCACCTTTATCCTCATTCCCCCAAGTGACCACGCTACGGTTTTTCCGCAGAGCCGCGAAAGCCTCACTTGTTGCACTGATACTGACGATATCCTGCAATTCGGCAATGTCAGGCGGGATTTGGCTACTATAATCATTTCCCCAAGTCATCACTCTGCCACTTGGCAATAACATGGCGGTTGACTCGTTATTAGAGACGATGGAAGTATTATTCTCAGAGGAGCTATTTCGGTCCGGTTGCCAATATTGCTTGATAGGATTACCTTCGGCATCCATGTTTGGTGAGGGTTCGTTATTTTGATTCATATTATTCTCCTAATGATGGTGATATCGGATTAACCTTCTTACCCACAGGGGAATCTATGCCATAAAACCTATCCCTTGCGGGTTAAGCTGAATTTCTACTGCAATTTAGTACTAACTATTCTTTGATGAAGAAGATAATAGAAAAAAATTATCGACTGACAATTATAGGTTAATACTAAATTGATTTTTTGGTAGTTGGTTTTAGATTATTTTTTATCGATAAAGCGTAAAAATTAAAATTATGAGACTTGGGCAACAGAATTTAGGGGGGATGTACATCCTTATTGCTACTTTTATTAATACGCATACATGTAACTTAATCTACTAAGTATTATCTGTAAAGCAAAGAACAAAAATCACCAAGAGGGGCGAAATATATTTTCTATTTATAAAGAAATGAGTTACTTTGTTTCTTTAGGATTTACATTAAAAACTATTTCGTAGAGCACGGGAATAATAAAATTTCAAGTAAATACTCGATAGTTGAATTATTATATTTTTCTCAGTCATTGGTTAATGGTCTGCAATAACAAAATAACACTTAATAAATTAACTAATCATATTCACTATATTCTTTAAGTCCTGAATGACGAAGTTTCTCGGAAACTAATTGATAATCATTGCGGAACCAAATGGCGCGGGTAAATTGACGCTCATTTATGTTGTTGAGACACTCCTCATCAGTAAAGGCAAAAATGAAATATCAGCATGCCTTGTTGCGTGAGAGAGTCCGACAAACCGTTGGTGCCCAAAAGTCATCTTGGTTGGCGGTTAGCTATTTTGATTACTGGTAGCTCCATGCATCTTTAGCTATAATAGCTATTCGAGCCATTTTAGACGGTAGGTGATGTATGGAAATTATTCCCGCACAACTAGCTAAGAACCAGTTTGGTGATCTGCTTATGAAAGTTCAGCGTGAACCTGTAGAAATTAGTAAGCATGGTAAGCGTGTAGCCGTGGTTATCTCTCCTGAAGAGTATGATCAGTTCGCACAGCTCAAGTTACAGAATTTAAAAGCCGTTCTGGCTGAATCTATTGCACAAGCTGATCGTGGCGAATTGCATAGTATTGATGATGTATTTGCACCGTTGACGGTTGATGAACTTGAGGGTAAGGCTTAAGGATGAGTGTCCGGTTTACAAAGAAAGCCAGAGAGCATATTCGTGCAATCAAACTCTATTCTATGCGCCGATGGGGGGCGAATGTCGCGGAAGCTTATTCAACTTCGTTACGTGTGACTATGACGGAAATTCTTGATCGTCATCCATCCCCCGGTCGTGATCGCAGTGAGGATCTTTATTTTGGTGTGCTGAGTTTCCCCGTAGAGAGCCACATTATTTACTACCGGGAAGTTCCGACTGGTATTGAAGTGTTGGCAGTGTTGCATCAGACGCAAGATCCACATAACCATCTATAAATGAAGAGATAAAACGTGGGACGCTTTATTTAATCAGCAATAAAATAAGCAGCTAAACTTTTTTATCAGATGCTTGAGTGAGTTACCCGAGCGCCGTTTTCCTCAGAAACCTGAATCCCGGCTGGAGGTCAGGAAGAGTTGTTTAGCGGGACGAGGGAAATTCAAAAAAATCCCGCGATCTTCATCGGGGGATTTGTATAGGAAAGACAACAGATCTCGGGGATTATTTTGTTAAAACTGACAAACAAGAGCGGTATCAAGGCAATTTCGTTGATAATCATCCCAAAAACCTGGGGGATGAGCCTCAATATCGCTTTCTAACAGCATGGGTTTTTGCCATTTAAATTGTTTGAACCCTGCCTTTTGGATCGCTGCTTGATATTGTTCACGACTCCAACGATACATAGTGAAAGGGCTGGGTGGTGTGGTAAGAAATTCAGCTTTCACGAGAGTGGTGTCTTTCACCGGCTCTTCACTCAGAATTTTTATACAATAGTTCTCATAATTCCCTTTCTCTAATCGATAATCAGGTTCAAAGGTATACGCAATTAATTTACCGGAAGGCTTGAGATGAGCGGCAATGACACGGAACATAGTTTCAAGGTCTTCAAGAGATTCTGCATGGCAAAATAACCAGGCTGCATTAACTATGTCAAATTTGCCAAATGACTCCGACTCCATCTTGCAGACATTTCTTACGTGAAATTCGATATCGTCACCGTATTGTTGTGATTTGCTTTTCGCAATCGCTATCATGTTTTCTGATATATCGACTCCAATGACTTTCGACGCGCCACGATTTCTGTATTCTCGACTAAAGAGGCCATATCCACAGGCTAAATCTAACACTGATTTCCCGTGTATATCTCCTGCCAGATTGAAGATAGTTCTGATTTCTACTTTGATATGGTCAGTAGCATCTGAAAAGCTCTCGTAAAGATGTGCAATAGGGCCATATAAAGTGTTATCTTTCATGTTGTTATCCTTAGCTAAAGGCCAAAATACTTTATACCCGTCATCTTTCAAGTTGCCTCTTTGTTGGCTGCACTCGCTCACCCCAGTCACATAGTTTGCTATGCTCCCGGGGATTCACTCCCTTGCCGTCGCGATGCATCTTGAAATCCATAGGGTATATTTATCGAAGAAATATATTATTGAGTAAGAATTAATAATTACTGAAAGTTTTTCTCTTGTTATAAATAAGATTCCAAAATAGCTCTACGTTTATATCATTCATAATTCCATGTATAACAATAGGTTAGTAAATTCGCGCGTAGAAGAATTATGAAATGTTATTTATATTAATGCGTTAGCGATGAATTAGATATAATTTTTTAATGCTGGTTGATTTTTGGATAAATATGAGGAAATAAGATAAATATAAAACACCTATGATATGTTTTGTGGAAACTATTATTCTTATAATAATTATGTCGTTTAAACAATAAAGAGATGCCAATGATCCGTCGTTATTTGAGGAACTATTTCCATCCTTTAATGTTTAACGGTATACCCGCTATCTTTCAAGCTGCCTCTTTGTTGGCTGCACTCACCCCGGTCACATAGATAGAGGCGATAGAAGTATTATTATCAGAATGACTACTCCTGTCCGGTTGCCAATATTATTTCATCTATTCGCCGCTCGAATTTGCTCTGCATCTGGGTGACAATCCACTAGGAACGCCATCATTTCAGTGGCATCTTTGCTCAGGTAGAAGCGGACCATCTTTTCGTTAAACTCATGTATTTTCGCCGCAGGCACGCTGATGGCGTCTATACCGTTTGACATCAAAATACCGTTCATCATGAAACGGGAAGTACGTTTATTACCGTCAAAGAAAAATTGCTGTAACGCACCAAAAAGGAAGAATGCGATTCCCTTTTCAAAAGACTGACACTCATCCAATGCCGCCACACCGGCTTGAAAAATGCGGTTCAATTCTGGTGCGCCTGATACGGTAGGTAACGGAATATGCCGCCCACACTCACCTAAACTAACATCTGGGGTGTAGTTGGTCTCCCGCCCTTCTCCACGGAATGTTCCCCATTCCAAAGCTTCATTGCGAGCAACTATGCTATGAAGTTCAGTAAACGTAGCCTTGGTCAACTCAAATTGACCTCTTTTCACCAGAGATAACAGGCATCTGGAACTTTCTGCGAGATTCAGTACTTGCTCCTGATCAGAAACCTTCCTACCACCGACGGTTACACCGTCCAATAATGTTTTCACTTCGGGGAAAGTAAAAGGATTGCCTTCAAGAACGCTAGCATCCCAAACAAACTCCGGTAGCATCCGATGAAAGCGGAAACATACCCGCTCAATAGAATGAATCGGAACAATATGAGGAACCAAAGATCTGTCCCAACGAAACCCCAGAGCGTTAAAAAGCTTCATCGTTGTTCATCCTTCTTACTATATTTGAATGCGCTAAATTATAAGTAAAACACAGTAAAAGACCATTTCACCAGAAACGTTCCTGCTTGACGAGCTGGTCCCCAAAAATTATCTGGTCCGTCAAGTCGATGCCGCCATTGATTTCGAATTTATCCGCGAATTAATCATGAGGAGAAAAGATTTACAAACGACGAAAGGAGACGATAGAGCGCAGTTTTGCAGATGTTAAGCAGCACACGGACACCGTTATTTTTAACAAGGTTTGTCAACGGTCTGACTATTTACCATGTAAATGGTGTTCCATATACTGTCAATTATTCATTATTTCACAAACATAGCTTAGCGGAAAAATGAAATGAGGTTTTGGCTGACAAATTGGAACACGCGCGGCCCTTGGTAGCCGCCTAGTTG
The DNA here is from genome assembly GCF_000612035.1 of Photorhabdus aegyptia. NCBI lineage: Bacteria > Pseudomonadati > Pseudomonadota > Gammaproteobacteria > Enterobacterales > Morganellaceae > Photorhabdus > Photorhabdus aegyptia. The sequence goes on from NZ_JFGV01000026.1 coordinate 27,191, forward strand.
CGAATAATGACTAAAGAACACAACAACAATACTGCACCAACTGCATAGCTGGCGCAGTATCTTGCCAATTTGTCTACACCGCCGGGAATACCGGCAACAACAGATAGAGTTTAATCACAATCGCGTTAACGATATCGATAAAGAATGCCCCAACCATCGGCACCACCAGAAACGCCACATGGGATGGCCCAAAGCGATCGGTAATCGCCTGCATGTTCGCAATAGCGGTAGGTGTCGCTCCTAAACCGAAACCACAGTGACCCGCCGCCAGAACCGCTGCATCATAGTTTTTACCCATCACCCGATAGGTGACAAAAATTGCATACAGCGCCATCACGATAGCCTGGATGGTGAGAATGACCAGCATCGGTAATGCCAGCGATGCCATCTGCCACAATTTCAGGCTCATTAACGCCATTGCCAGAAATAGGGAAAGGCTCACGTTACCCAGTACAGACACCGCTCGGTCAAAAACTCGATAAAAACCTAGCACCGACAGACTGTTACTGAGGATAACCCCGATAAATAACACACAGACGAATGTCGGTAATTCAAACCATGTACCTTGCAGAAATTCAGACACAAAATTACCGGCCATCAAGCAGATAGCAATCAGTGCGATCGTTTCCAGCATCACTAATGCTGTGATCATCCGCCCGGTATAAGGTTTTTCAAATGCTGTCGGCACTTCGGTATCATCGGCCCTTAGCCCTGGGGTTTTTGTATTTCTCACCAGGAAACGAGCGACCGGGCCACCAATCAAACCACCCAGTACTAAACCGAAAGTCGCACAAGCCATCGCCACTTCTGTTGCATTTTCAAAACCATAACGCTCACTAAACAGCTTACCCCAAGCTGCGCCTGTACCGTGACCGCCAGACAGCGTAACAGAACCCGCCAACAGGCCCATTAATGGGTCCAGACCTAACAGTTCAGCCAGAGCGATACCCACCGTGTTCTGAACCAGCAGCAAGCCAACAACGACGAAAACAAACGTGAACAGGACCTTACCACCCGCTCTCAGGCTGGCAAGGTTGGCATTCAAGCCGATAGTGGCGAAGAAAGTTAACATCAAAGGGTCTTTAAGAGACAAATCAAAGTTGATTTCCCAGCCTGTTGTTTGTTTAACCGCTAAAAGAATCAGAGCAACTAACAGGCCACCCGCGACAGGTTCAGGAATGGTGTATTTTTCAAGAAATGGGACTGATTGTACAAGTTTGCGCCCAAGTAATAGTACTAATGCAGACGCAACGAGCGTGCCATAAACATCAAGATGATACATCTATGTACCCCAGCTATATTGTTAAAATTATGTAAGTTATTACGACGTTATACTCATCCTTTAGAGAACGCCAAAAGCAGGCAACGCTGGATTAGAAAAAAAATCTGCAACAAACACAAGTTAAAACATATAAAAATGTGACCAGAGAGAATCACAGCAGCTAACAAGATTTTTAAGCAAACGATTGCTTTTACACAATTGATCATTAAAATGCGTTCTTTGTCAGCCCGGAATTTCACACCATGCTTAGCTCATCCCCCGAACAAGCGGCAACAATACCCCCGAAAAAACCAGCTAGTGAATTGATTTATCGCTTAGAAGATCGGCCGCCGTTGCCACAAACGTTGTTTGCTGCCTGTCAGCATTTACTGGCAATGTTTGTCGCGGTCATCACGCCAGCAATCTTGATCTGCCAAGCGCTAGGGTTGCCTGCTCACGATACGCAGCGGATTATCAGTATGTCTCTGTTTGCTTCAGGATTGGCATCATTAATCCAGATCCGAACCTGGGGGCCTGTCGGTTCTGGTTTGCTTTCCATCCAAGGGACCAGTTTTAACTTTGTTTCCCCATTGATTATGGGCGGGCTGGCATTAAAAAACGGCGGGGCCGACATTCCTACCATGATGGCAGCGTTATTCGGTACTTTGATGGCGGCATCCGTTACCGAAATTCTGTTATCCCGCGTATTGCATCTGGCCCGGAGAATTATCACCCCGTTGGTTTCCGGTGTTGTGGTGATGATTATCGGTTTGTCTCTGATTCAGGTTGGATTGACCTCTATCGGCGGTGGATTCTCTGCTATCGAAAATCACACTTTTGGCTCTCCAGAGAATCTGTTTCTGGCTGGTGTTGTGTTGGCGGTGATTGTTTTGTTGAACCGCCAGCGTAATCCTTATCTGCGTGTCGCTTCTCTGGTGATTGCAATGGCGGTCGGTTATGTTGTCGCCTGGCTAATGGGTATGCTGCCGCCAGCAACGGTACAGGAAAATGGTTCACTCATGACAATTCCCGCACCACTCTATTATGGTCTTTCTTTTGACTGGAATCTGCTTATCCCGTTGATGCTGATTTTCATGGTAACTTCGTTGGAAACCATCGGTGATATTACCGCGACGTCTGATGTTTCCGAGCAACCGGTCAGCGGTCCTCTATATATGAAGCGAATTAAAGGTGGTGTTTTAGCTAACGGCCTAAATTCTATGCTTTCTGCCGTATTTAATACTTTCCCAAATTCTTGTTTTGGGCAGAATAACGGGGTTATCCAACTAACTGGTGTTGCCAGCCGCCGTGTAGGTTATGCCGTGGCGCTAATGTTGATGCTATTAGGTCTATTTCCTGCGGTGGCAGGATTTGTACAACAGATCCCTGAACCGGTATTGGGAGGTGCCACTATCGTGATGTTCGGTACGATTGCCGCGTCGGGTATCCGTATCGTTTCTAGAGAGGCACTTAACCGCCGGGCAATTATGATTATCGCGCTATCTTTAGCGGTTGGTATGGGCGTTGCTCAACAACCGTTAATTTTACAGTTCGCTCCTGATTGGCTGAAAACGTTACTCTCTTCCGGTATTGCTGCCGGTGGTTTGACAGCCATCACTCTGAATCTCGTGTTTCCGCAGGAAAAATAATCTCTCTAACAATCTGATATCAGGTTACATATAATCAACATCAATTCATCACGCACGTATATTTCATCATCGCGCGTGATGATGATTTATCGCCTACTACCTATTAATAGTTAGAAGGCCAAATAAAATCGTTACCAACCCAACCATCAAGATCGTATTCACTCATACATTGCTCAGCAAACCCTTTCAATTTATCCACTAAGCCCGAGGCTTGGGAAGCCCATAATACATCGAGTCTGGTAACTTCATGGTTGCCAGCATAATTGAGCTCGTATAATTCATGCCTGTTAGCGAATTCGGTACCAATAGAGTCCCAAATCAGTTTCATGAGCTTGACTCGCTCAACTGCGCTGTAACCATTGGAGCCACGCATGTATTTATCAAGATAAGGAGACAGTTCCGGGTTGGAAAAATCGCGAGCATGAGAGTTAACATAAATCAAGGCACTGCCCAGATCCTGTTCAATAATTTCTTTTACCCGCGGGTAACCCTGCGTCATAAACCAACGATAAGCTATCCCATAGTCGTACCGAGGCAATAGGGCATCTTCACCCCAAGGCTCTGGAGATTTAATCATTGCATCACCGAGCGCCCAAAACAGATTACGCCATGACAATACTTCACCAACCCGTGTTTGCACGCCACGAAAATCTTTCGTTCCTGTAGCTTCAACCCCCTTAAGGAGCAATCCAGAAATAAAATCAAGTTTAACCGCCAATCGGGTCACACCATGCAACATAGCTCGATGGAAAAAACCCGATTCAGCAAAAAATAACGAAACTTTATCTATATCCCCATAGATAAATACGTTTTCCCAAGGAACCTTCACTTTATCCAGAATCATTATCGTATCGTTCTCATCAAATCGGGACGAGAGCGGATAATCAAAAGGACTGCCCATTTTATCAGCCGCCATTGAGTAAGAGGGACGACAAATTAATTTCACTCCTGGAGAATTCATCGGCACAGTAAAAACCAACGCAAATTCCCGTTTCTTGATTGGTAAACCGTAATGACCAATAAAGTTGTAATGACACATCGCCGATCCCGTGGCAACAACTTTAGCGCCGCTGACAATTAATCCATCATCACACTCTTTTTCAACATGAACGCAAATATCACCAATTTCATCAGGTGATAAATGACGATCTATTGGCGGATTAATAATCGAGTGATTCCAGTAATATACGTTTTCCTGTGAGCGGATATACCAGTTTTTTGCATTATCAGCAAAATCACCATAAATATCCGGTCTTACGCCAAGTGAGGTAAGAAACGAAGCCTTATAATCAGGACTTCTACCCAACCAGCCATAACTCATGCGGGCCCACGCGGCGATAGCATCGCGATCAGCAATTAAATCCTGCTGTGAGTGCGGTATACGGAAAAAGGGATGCGTCACACCAACACTCCCCGTATCTGTAGGCGTAGTCAGTACATCTCGATGAGCAGGATCGTGCAAAGCATCGTAGAGTTTTGCCATAGCGCGAGCTGGATTTTGAAAAGCAGGATGGTCGGCAACATTGTGAATGCGTTCACCATAAGCCCAGACTTCCCGACCATCGTTTAGCCCATCCAGAAATTCCTTTCCTGTAAGTGGGCGGGTTGTGCGGATATTACCTTCATTCGACGATTTTTGTTTCATGTTTTCTGACATAGAAGATTCCTTACATTATTTACTTGCCGGAAAATGGGTAAAAATAAACTATGCAATGTTATTCCAATCATCAATCAAACTGAGAAAGGAATAGAAGGAATGACGAGAAAAGATCATTACTCCATTTATAACCATACATTAATTCATTCAGATGTCATTAGCTATATTTCCATGCAATAAAATATAGATTTAACGATTATATTAATCACACAATATAATTATTAGCAAATTCACACAAACGCGCCAAGTTATTAATAACAAAAACTTAGGCATGAAAAAAACAAAAATACAATTAAACTAAGATTAATCTCTTAAGTTTATTTTAATAGGATAAAACGATAAAGAACAATTCATTATTTCCCTCATTACATACCCTGAAATCATTATAAATAACAACTAACACCGTGACTTATTGGTATTTCTATTGTTAAATTATACAAATGTTACAAATAATAATTTCTCCTCGCTCATAATTTTTATTCACTGTCTCTTGAGTGAACACCAAAATTACGGCATAAAAGGAAGCTATAAGCCGATTAAATTGGAGTCTGATGATGAGATGGTTAAGAAAATCGCTGGTTACTCTGTTATTACTGCTAATACTGGCAGTAATCACTGTTTATGTCGTGATACAGACCAACTGGGGAGCGCATCAGCTCAGTCAATGGCTGAGTCATCACAGCCGTTATCAGGTTCAAATCGGCAATATCGAACATAACTGGTCACAACCGGGCACTCTGGCATTTTCCAATATTGTCATTAGCAATCAGCAACAGACTTTCATTTTAGCGGCTCAAGTTGTCGCATTCGATTTCAACTGGCAGCAATTCACTTCCCCGCGTCATTTTCAGCGTCTGTTATTGCAACAGGGCCAATTAACCATCAAAGGACAGCCACAATCCATCCCTTTTAGCGCCAATATTCTGCAACTTAATCAGATGACTATTCAGTCAGAAAATGCGGACTGGCAAATTCAAGGGCAAAACATCACCGGCGGTATCACCCCCTGGAACCCACCATCAAATAAGCTGACAGGGAATGGGGAATTCCAATTCAGTGCTGACAAACTGAATTTCAATGATATTTCTCTTGAAAAAGTCATTATGCGAGGAGATAACCAGCAAAATACCCTGACTATTCGTTCATTTGGTGCAATATTGGCACAAGGTTCGGTATCGGGTAATGGGCAACGCCGGCCTGATGGTAGCTGGCAGTGGGGCAATTTACTTATCAGCAATATTCGTTGGCAAACGCCAATGACACTTGAAGAGTTATTGCTAAAAGCGAACACATTACCCGCAGTCAGCATCAAAGATCTCAGCCTGACTAATGCCAAGCTGGAAGGTAAAAACTGGTCTGCTAACTATCTGGATGCCTCAGTCAAAAATGTCGGTTTGGCTAACGGACGCTGGCAAGCAAAAGAGGGCATCATTGATTTCAATGTCATGGATACGACGCTAAATGATCTCCATTTCACCGATGTTATTGGTCACCTTCTTCTCGCAGGCAATGAACTCACTATTTCCAATCTCACTTCCCGTTGGGAAAAGGGATTATTCCACGTCAAAGGGAAATGGAATCACCAAACAAAGCAATTCAACATCACCAATGCAACAGTTGCCGGTTTAATTTATACCTTGCCGCAAAACTGGCATCAGCTACTGAAAAAATCATTGCCTGAATGGATATCCGGATTTTCCATTAACGAGCTGACGATTAATAACAGCTTATTGATTGATATTAACCCCGATTTTCCATTCCAGCTTACCGCTCTCAGCGGTTATATCTATGACATGGAGTTACTGAAAGAGGGGAAATGGGGGATTTGGAGCGGCTCTTCAAATCTCAGTGCCACCAGCGCAACATTTAACAAAGTTGAATTACGTCGCCCTTACCTTAAATTACATACAGAAGGAAATAAACTGATCATCGACCAATTAGACGCTTCTACCGATGATGGATTGCTGAAAATAAAAGGCACTGTAGATCAACAGGTACAGAAGCCATTCACGTTAGATTTCCGGGGGATAAATGCAGATTTAGCGATTTTTCCTCAATGGCGGTGGGTGCCGTTGAAATTACAGGGTAAAGGCAATTTCACGCTGTTAATACAGGGAGATCTTGCTGCTGATGATATTAAAAGTACTATCGATGGTTCATTGACTGCCACGAATAAACAGTCAGGCAACGAAACTCAAGTCATCAATAAGGGGCAAATATCCACATCAAACTGTGAAACTTGTCCGGTTGTTAAGCTATAGTAACGAATATTCGGGTACATATGTGCCCGATTCAATCTTATAATAGTTATTTCCTATTTCAATCCATTAATAAAATCTCCGATCAGTATCAGCCGAAAAACCGTATTAATATTGATATGTTAAAAACGCAATTAAATTTTACCCATTGAAGTTGTGACAAGGTACAAGAAATGATGTGTATACTGCCTGAATCTATTGAAAACACGCTACAAAATTATGACCGTATTGTTGTCGGCGGCATCATCAGAGATCAAAATGGCAATATTCTGTTCTTACAACGAGCGCCTGATGAATCGCCGCCAAATCTCTGGGAAATTCCTTCTGGAGGTGTAGAAAAAGGAGAAAATCTATTACAAGCACTATCTCGTGAAATAGAAGAGGAGACCGGACTACTGCTTGATGATGTTATTGGTTTTCTCAGCGCGGTGGAATATTCTATTAAGGAGGCTCGATGCCTCCAGGTAAATTTTAATGTCAAATGCACAGGTGAAGTTAAGCTTTCGCCTGAACATGCGCAATACCAATGGAGCAATATAGCCAATTTCCGTAGTGAACTTGATGACTTTATGCTGCGTGTACTCAACGAAGCTTAATTTTATAAAAACGACTCTTATTATTGCTACTGATGATATAAAAAATACCACCAGTGGCATATCTAATGCCACTGAAAAATCTAAGCGATAGCCGTATAAGCATTCGGCAATACCATATAAGTGCCAGTAAATACCGCACCGATTCCCTGATCACCGCTGACAATCACATCCAACTTCACTCTCGCTTTACTGCCTTGCGCCAGACGAGCCAAATCGCCGCTCATATTTTTAAGATCAGCAACAGATTTTGGCCTGCCGATAACCGGTTTTTTGTAACGGATATCGGCATCAGCCAGAATGATATCACCACCTAGTTGACGTTCCTGTAACAACAGCCAGATCAATCCCCAACCGGTCAGGGTTGCCAGAGAAAACAGACTGCCGGCAAAGATAGTTTGGTGAGGATTTTGATTCCCGGCTTCCGGCATGGTGGTAATAAAGCTCTGACCGGTATATTGAGAAATGCGTACCCCCATTTTTTCACTGAGGGGAATATGTTTGTACCAAGCCTGTTGCAGTTCGTTGCACCAATCTGGCCGATGAAGAATATCATCCAGTGTCGCGACCGGCTTTATCATCAGAAAATGACGAACAGGCGTCGTTTGTGGGCTAGTAATTGGCCCTCGGTTTTCAAACCCCAATTTACTGAAAAACTCCACCGCATATTCACGAGCACTGCATACAACCCGTTTAACACCTTCCTGACGGGCAACAGATTCCAGGGCCATTGCGATTAATTTTCCTAACCCTCTACCTTGCACGTTAGGATGCACTGCCAGAAAGCGGATTGCTCCTTCACTATCCGCATTGATATATAAACGCCCTACCGCCACCGGGTTACCTTTCTCATCCACAACCATCTGGTGATGAGCCATTGTGTCATAACCATCTTTCTCAGAGCCTACAGGCTGATGCAATGGCTTACGCAACATTTCCCAACGAAATCGATAATATGCTTCCAGTTCTTGTTCTGTTTCAGGTACTCGCAGATGATACATAGAAACTGCCCCTTTCTTTTGCTCATGATGTTTAATCGGGGATGGTTGCGTTCTACTGGCTATTTTTGGTTGCTAGACCTGCAACCAGAAAGTGACTGGCCCATCGTTTGTCAGGCTGACTTTCATATCGGCAGCAAACCGCCCGATTTCTGTTTTTACACCACTTTGGCGGCATTGTTCAACAAAATAGCGATATAATTCATCGGCCTTATCTGGGGCGGCGCCGCCAGAAAAACTGGGTCGCATGCCCTTTTGAGTATCGGCAGCCAGTGTAAACTGAGAAACAACTAGCAAACTGCCTCCGATTTGTTGGATATTCAAGTTCATTTTGTCCTGTTCATCACTGAATATCCGATACCCTATCACCTTCTCACACAACCGTTTTGCCTTCTGTTGATCATCTCCTTTCTCAACGCCTAGCAACACCAGCAGGCCGTGACCAATTTCCCCAACGACTTCGTTCTTAACAACAACATTTGCCTGTGTTACCCGCTGGATTAACGCGATCATATTTTTCCTTTATTTAGATAGTCGCATCAGCACACTATCTTCTATACCCGTCATCTTTCAAGTCGCCTCTTTGTTGGCTGCACTCACTCACCCCGGTCACATCGTTATCTATGCTCCCGGGGATTCGCTCCCTTGCCGTCGCGATCCATCTTGAAATCCATAGGGTATATTATCCATTCAATCCTTCATTTTGTTCAGAAAAACCGCTTGCTTCGAAATAATCCGGCACGGTCTGCCTATCAACAACATGAACGCTATTGATCCCTAACGCCCTGGCTGCTTCCACATTTTCCAGCACATCGTCAAAAAACACGGTTTGATCCGGTGAAAAACCTTCTGTCTCAAGCACATATTTGAAAATATCAGGTTCCGGCTTACGCATTGCCAAATCCTGCGACAAATAGAGGTAATCAGCGGATGCCGCAATTTCAGGATAATTATGCGGCCAGTAATCCAGGTGTAAACGGTTGGTGTTGGATAACACCACAACCCGGTGTCCCGCTTCACGTAATTTCTTCATTATTTGAATGATTTCAGGCCGAATATCAATAAAGATAGCATGCCATCCCGTAGCAAACTGCTCAAAACTGAGTGAAATATTCATTTCCTGACATAAAGTATCAGCGAATTCCAGATCAGTAATTTGACCACGCTCATGTTTTTCAAACGTTTCTCCCATAGAGAAACTTTTAGTCAAAGTCGCAAGAGGTGTCCCGCTCAAATTACTCCATACCGCTAAAACTCTTTTAAAATCAATCTCAATAATCACATTACCCATATCGAAGATATATAACATAATTACCCCCTGGCTAATTAATAACTTTTTACTTTAATCGTATTTTCAATTAGAAAACAGTACGGACCAGTAAAAAGCGAATCACTTCACGGTATTTTTCTTACGAAACGATAAAGTAGCACCCAGATTAAAAAAGTCGAGTAAGGTGTTATATTTATGTTGTGGTTCCTCCTCTGTATCGGCATTCTTCTGGCTGGATATTTCATATACGGCAAAATTGTCGAAAAGATATTCACTATTCGACCAGAAAGAAAAACCCCCGCTCTTTCTATGGCTGATGGTGTTGATTATGTGGCTATGTCCACCCCAAAAGTTTGGTTAATTCAGTTACTGAATATTGCCGGCGTTGGCCCTATTTTCGGTCCGATTCTTGGCGCCCTCTATGGCCCGCTTGCTATGCTGTGGATTGTATTCGGCTGTATCTTTGCCGGTGCAGTACACGATTATTTCTCCGGTATGCTCAGTGTGCGTGCCCGCGGCGCATCCGTGCCCGTTATCGTTGGTAACGAACTGGGCAAAACCATGAAGCATTTCATGAATATATTTGCTGTTATTCTGCTGATGCTAGTTGGCGTCGTCTTTGTTTTGAGTCCAGCCGGCTTACTGAATAACTTGCTGAAAGAGGCAATGGGTTGGGATAACATTGCTATCTGGGTCGGTGTTATCTTTGCTTACTATATTCTCGCAACGCTGGTTCCTATTGATAAAATTATCGGTCGCCTTTACCCACTGTTTGGTGCATTGCTGCTGTTTATGTCTGTCGCGCTGATGGTCGGTTTAGCGATGAGCGACAAGCCTTTCTATTCACAAGGCTTGGATTTCACCACTAACTTTAACCCGAAAGATCTGCCTATTTGGCCATTGCTGTTCGTCACCATTGCTTGTGGCGCTATTTCAGGTTTCCACGCCACTCAGTCTCCGCTGATGGCCCGCTGTATGCAAAATGAAAAAAATGGTCGCTTCGTTTTCTACGGCGCAATGATTGGCGAAGGTATTATCGCGCTGATCTGGTGTACATTGGGCCTGAGTTTCTATGAAGATACTAACGCGTTGCAAGCCGTGATTGATCAGGGTACGGCCTCTCTGGTTGTTCACGAAGTGTCAACTTCTCTGTTAGGTACTGTCGGCGGTATTCTGGCAATCCTCGGCGTAGTAATTTTACCCATTACTTCTGGCGATACCGCGTTCCGTTCCGCCCGGCTGATTATTGCTGAATTCTTGAATATTCCTCAGCAACAAATGGCTAAACGCCTGTTATTAAGTGTGCCAATGTTTATTGTCGGTTATCTGATTACCAAAACTGACTTCAACATCATCTGGCGTTATTTCGGTTGGGCGAACCAGACGACAGCAATGGTCATGCTGTGGGCTGCCTCCGCATGGCTGCTGCGCCGCAATAAATTCCATTGGATTACCACCCTGCCTGCCATGTTTATGACAGCAGTGTGCTTCACCTATCTGGCATTTGCGCCAGAAGGTTTTGCGCTAAACTGGAATATCTCCGTTGTTATCGGACTGGCAGCAATGGCGGTTGTCACAATTGCTTTCTTTGTGAAAATCCGCTCTCAATCGGCTTCCGATAATATAAACGCCGAAGCATTAAATGAGTAAGAACCCAAGAAGATATTAAATATCACAACCGCCCCTCACGATAAAAAGTTGAGGGGTTTTAATTGTCGCTCTCCTGTGCCGTGATAAGAAACATTTATTCCTTCCGCAAATATCAGACGAAACATCACATGAATATTGACAGTTTAAGTGTTACGACCAGAAAAATGAGTGAAGAAAGTATCATTTCCCCATAGAGAATGTCTGGGATAGCTTCTTTATGAAAGCTTAATGCCCACTAAATAGTGACAAAAATAGTGGCAAACAATGAAAAAGAATTCATCTGGGTAGAGGGTTAATTGTAGAAAATTGGATAGTTTAAGCCCTTTAAAAGCAAATCTATGAATAGTCGTTAAATTAGGAAGTTTCCAGGCAAAGGTACGATTCGTTGTTTCTAATCGTTTCCTGCTTAACTATTAAATAAAAAACAACTCATCGAAACTCTCGCCAAATGATAATCACGCAGATCCTACTGAATAGTGGCAGACATAAATAAGATTGACTACAATTGTTATTAGCAGCACACTACGAATAGTGGGTTAAATTATACACCGTTCGAATACCATGCTTTAATAAATGTAGGTTTGTACGTTTTCAAATGCGATACCAAAGAGAGTGACACCCATTAATGGACAACGTGCCTTTGGATAATTGATCGCTTGTATCGAAGTAAACGATCCTAAACTGAGCTTGATGAATTCCCTACCCTGAATACGGGGAAAGGTCTTGAATGTTTGTAGAAAACTGGAGAATCAACCATGTATATGTTTTTACCTTTTTTACTCGCATTATTTGCGGCTATTACCACCTTATATGGAAAGTATAAAACCAGTTATACCCTGTGGGGTCTTCTTTTGGTGACGACTGTAGCTTGGTTTATCCATCATGCAACTGATTCGTTAAATCTATCTTTTTAACGGGAGACAATCTGATGAATCAGGTATTAGCAACAAAACAACAGATCAGCTACGGCATGATATTTAATCTCATTGGATTATTTGCTATCAGTGCTGTTCTAACCCTTGCCTTCTATTATCAATTGGTCCTTTCAGAACTCCCTTGTCCATTGTGTCTGCTACAGCGAGCGGGCATGATCATGATAGGGTTTGGTTTCCTGTTTAATCTGTGTTTTGGTATCAAAAGCGCGCATTATGCCTTGTCGCTTCTCGGCTGTATCGTGACTGGCATTGTTGCGATCCGACAAGTGTTTTTACATATCACCCCCGGTGATCTCGGTTATGGTTCCGCCCTTTTTGGTATACATTTCTATACTTGGGCCCTTATTTGCTCAGTTATCGCGATTATCGGCATATCCGTCATGCTGATATTGAAAAGCCTGGAGAAAACAACCGAAGCAAAACAAAAAACGTCTGTTATCGGTCAGATTATTATCGGATTATTTGTCATATTAATTACCGCAAATTTAATCTCCACCATTTTGGAGTGTGGCGGTGGGCAGTGTGATGACAACCCAACGTTCTATCAATTGCTCGGTAAATAATTCGTTTGTTAAAAAAACTCAGGGCGCCATCGGCGCCCTAAGCATGGGTATTGCAGGAAAGATTATGCTTCTTTACTGCGATACGCACGACGGCGTTCATTTTCCGTCAGATGGCGTTTACGCAGGCGAATAGACACAGGAGTCACTTCCACCAGCTCGTCATCATCAATAAACTCCAGAGCCTGCTCCAGGGTTTTCTTAATATGTGGAGACAAGGTTGTCGCTTCGTCAGTACCAGATGCACGGACGTTAGTCAGTTTCTTACCTGTCAGACAGTTAACTGTCAGGTCATTAGAACGAGAATGAATACCGATCACCTGACCTTCATACACTTCCGCACCATGACCCAGGAACAATTTACCGCGATCCTGTAAGCTGTAAAGTGCATAAGCAACCGCTTTACCTTGACCATTGGAAATCATCACGCCGTTCTGACGGCGACCGATTTCACCCGCGCGAATATCATCATAGTGGCTGAATGTTGCATACAGCAGACCGGTACCAGAGGTCATCGTCAGGAACTCAGTACGGAAGCCAATCAGACCACGGCTTGGAATAACATAATCAAGGCGCACACGGCCTTTACCGTCTGGCAGCATATCGCGCAGATCCGCTTTACGCTCACCCAACGCCTGCATCACATCTCCCTGATGCTGCTCTTCAATATCCAGCGTCACCTGCTCGAAAGGTTCTTGCTTGCGACCATCGATCTCACGGAAGATAACTTTCGGACGGGATACCGCCAGTTCAAAACCTTCACGGCGCATGTTCTCAATCAGAACAGATAAGTGCAATTCACCACGGCCAGAAACACGGAACGCATCTGGATCTTCTGTCTCTTCAACACGCAAGGCGACATTGTGAACCAGCTCTTTCTTCAAACGCTCAAGGATTTGGCGTGAGGTGACATATTTACCTTCACGGCCACAGAAAGGGGAGGTGTTAACACAGAAATACATGCTCACCGTCGGCTCATCAACCGCCAGCGGCGGCAGTGCTTCAACAGCATTCGTATCACACAGCGTATCGGAAATATTCAGCTCACCCAGACCAGTAATCGCAACGATATCGCCCGCTTCCGCTTGCTCACTCTCGATACGCTCCAGCCCTAAGTGGCCCAGTACCTTACCGATTTTACCGTTCCGGGTTTTACCCTCGCCATCAATAATCGTGACGTTCTGGTTTGGCTTAACAGTACCGCGCTTGATACGACCAATGCCGATAACACCAACATAGTTATTATAGTCAAGCTGAGAAATCTGCATCTGGAATGCGCCATTCAGGTCAACTTTCGGCGGCTCTACATGATCGACAATCGCCTGATACAACGGCGTCATATCTTCCGCCATATCTTCATGATCAGTACCGGCAATTCCCATCAATGCCGATGCATAGATAATAGGGAAATCCAGTTGTTCATCAGTGGCGCCCAGGTTAACAAACAGGTCAAACACCTGATCCACAACCCAATCAGGACGTGCGCCAGGACGGTCAACTTTGTTAATGACCACAATCGGTTTCAAACCATGAGCGAACGCTTTCTGTGTCACAAAACGGGTCTGAGGCATTGGCCCGTCCATAGCATCGACCAGCAATAATACGCTGTCGACCATAGACATAACACGTTCTACTTCACCGCCGAAATCGGCATGTCCCGGAGTGTCTACGATATTAATACGGTAGTCATTCCATTTAATGGCGGTATTTTTTGCGAGGATAGTAATTCCACGCTCTTTCTCCAAATCATTGGAATCCATCACACGCTCTGTCGCTGTCGCACGGTCACCGAAAGTACCGGATTGTTGCAGCAGCTTGTCAACCAGGGTCGTTTTACCGTGGTCAACGTGCGCGATAATGGCGATATTACGCAATTTTTCGATCACAAACTTTGCCTCAGGCATTTATAGAAATGGCGCGCTATTGTACACACATTGGTCGAAGGACTAAACAGGATCACAATAATCTATGCTTAACAACTTGATAACAATGAAATTGTGATCCCTTTCACGCCCATAAATAGACGCATTTTTGACATAAACGCACTAATATTGTGCGTCTCAGTTATATGGTTGCACCAATACAGTGCAATTTCCCCAAATATTCCGGTATTCCATCACCGGGATGCCCACGGTACAGTATATTGCAAGGTGTTAAAAAGTTGGCATGCTTTTCGCAAACGTTTTTCGTGATTGCAAACGTATAAATAGCCTTGTTAAGGTAAAACGATGTGATTGTGTTTTCTTTTAGTCTTAATCACGACAATTTTATCAAGACCAACACAAACCAGGAGAAACCGAGTATGTCCGTTGAACATGTTTTAACCATGATTGAAGAGCATCAGGTGAAGTTTATCGATCTGCGTTTCACTGATACCAAAGGCAAAGAACAACATATGACCATCCCTGCTCATCAGGTTAACGCAGACTTCTTTGAAGATGGAAAAATGTTTGACGGATCTTCAATTAGCGGCTGGAAAGGGATTAACGAATCCGACATGGTGCTAATGCCAGATACCAGCACCGCCATGCTTGATCCCTTCTTTGACGATGCCACGCTCATTTTACGTTGTGACATTCTGGAGCCTGGCACCATGCAAGGCTACGACCGCGATCCCCGTTCCATCTCCAAACGTGCTGAAAACTTCCTGCGTTCAAGCGGCATTGCAGATACGGTCCTGTGCGGACCAGAACCTGAGTTTTTCCTGTTTGATGATGTACGCTTCAGTAGTGCCATGTCCCATTCTTACTATCACATCGATGATATCGAAGCTGCATGGAATTCCGGGACGCAGTACGAAGGCGGCAACAAAGGCCATCGGCCTGCGGTAAAAGGCGGTTATGCTCCGCTGCCTCCCGTTGATTCTTCTCAGGATTTACGTTCAGCGATGTGCCTGACAATGGAAGAGATGGGGTTGGTTGTGGAAGCTCACCATCATGAAGTGGGAACAGCAGGTCAAAATGAAATCGCGACTCGCTTTAACACCATGACCAAAAAAGCTGACGAAACCCAGATTTACAAATACGTCGTACATAATGTCGCGCACAATTTCGGCAAGACCGCCACCTTTATGCCAAAACCTCTGGTCGGCGATAATGGTTCGGGAATGCACTGCCATATGTCTCTGTCCAAAAACGGCACTAACTTGTTTGCCGGTGACAAATACGGTGGTTTGTCCGAACTAGCGTTGTTCTATATTGGTGGTATTATCAAACATGCCCGTGCACTGAACGCGTTTACCAACCCGACAACCAACTCTTATAAACGTCTGGTTCCGGGCTATGAAGCACCGGTTATGCTGGCCTACTCCGCCCGTAACCGTTCGGCGTCCATCCGTATTCCCGTTGTCGCCAGCACTAAAGCTCGCCGTATTGAAATACGTTTCCCTGATCCGGCGGCTAACCCTTATCTGGCATTCGCTGCTCAGTTGATGGCTGGCCTTGACGGCATCATCAACAAAATCCATCCGGGCGATGCGATGGATAAAAACCTGTATGACCTGCCACCGGAAGAAGCCAAAGAGATCCCTACTGTCGCTTCTTCTCTAGAGGACGCATTGGCGGCATTGGATGCCGATCGTGAATTCTTGACCCGTGGCGGTGTATTCACCGATGACGCCATTGATGCTTATATTGACTTGAAAAACAGTGAAATAGAACGTGTCCGTCTGACACCGCATCCACTGGAGTTTGAACTCTATTACAGTGTGTAATTAGCAGCGCCGTTTCCGCTGATCATTTTTTGTTGCCGTGAAACCTTTAGCCCATCTTCGGATGGGCCCTTTTCCTGCTATATAAATTTCAGGCTTTGACTGGGTTTTACGCTCGAACATGATAAAGTGCACCAAAAAGGTGCAGGAGTGTGGATGAAAACGGAAAATCTGCCCGACAGCGGGCAAATATTAAATTCACTCATTAACAGTGTATTGGTGCTGGATACGGATCTCGTCATCCGTTATGCCAACCATGCAGCACTACAATTATTTGCTCAGAGTGCCCGTAAACTATTCGGTACACCTCTTCCGGTACTGTTTAGTTATTTCTCACTGGATACAGAATTGATGCGCTCTAGTCTGGTCAGCGGCCAGAGTTTTACTGATAACGAAGTAACGTTAGTAGTTGATAACCGCTTTCACATTATGTCGCTCAGTGCCCAACCGATTTCCGAGCAATTCATCTTGCTGGAACTGGCGCCTATGGATAGTCAACGCCGGTTAAGCCAAGAGCAGGTACAACAAGCTCAGCAGATAGCCGCACGGGAATTGGTTCGGGGGCTGGCACATGAAATCAAAAACCCCCTTGGTGGATTGAGGGGAGCCGCGCAATTACTTGCAAAAGCACTGCCCGATCCTGCTTTGCGGGAATACACCCAAGTGATTATTGAACAAGCCGACCGATTGCGCCATCTGGTAGACAGATTGCTTGGCCCACAGCATCCGGGTGAACGAATTAAGCAGAGCATTCATTATGTTGCTGAACGGGTTTCTCAGCTAGTCTCGCTAGAAATGCCGGATAACGTCACACTGGTAAAAGATTACGATCCCAGTTTGCCAGAACTGGCCCACTACCCTGATCAAATTGAGCAGGTGCTACTGAATATCACCCGCAATGCCTTGCAAGCGCTAGGAAAACAGGGAGGGACCATTACCCTTCGCACTCGTACTGCTTTTCAAATTACCTTGCATGGTAAGCGCTATCGTCTGGCTGCCAGAATTGACGTGGAAGATAACGGGCCAGGTATCCCGCCACAAATTCAGGACACCTTGTTTTACCCAATGGTCAGCGCCCATGAAGGTGGAACAGGTCTTGGCCTATCCATTGCTCGCAATTTAATAGACCAACATTCCGGCAAAATAGAATTTACCAGTTGGCCGGGGCACACAGAATTTTCTATCTACTTACCAATTAAGAAATAGAGGATAACGATGCAACAGGGAAAAATCTGGATCGTCGATGATGACAGTTCAATCCGCTGGGTACTGGAGCGAGCGTTAAGTAACGCGGGGATGGAATGTACCAGTTTTGCAGACGCTGATAGCGCACTGACCGCACTGGCCCAAAACACTCCTGATGTACTGATTTCGGATATCCGTATGCCGGGGATGAATGGACTAAACCTGCTGAATAATATCAAACAGAGCAATCCGTTACTGCCGGTCATTATCATGACCGCCCATTCTGATTTGGATGCTGCGGTCAGTGCTTATCAGCAAGGGGCTTTTGATTATTTACCAAAACCCTTTGATATTGATGAAGCCGTTGCCTTGCTGGAACGAGCGCTTAGCCACTCTCGCGATCAGAATCAATCAATTAAAAGTCCACAGGTCGTCACACCCGTTTCTGACATGATAGGCGAAGCGCCTGCCATGCAGGACGTTTACCGCATTATCGGCCGTCTCTCTCGTTCCTCTATCAGCGTCCTGATTAATGGCGAATCCGGTACCGGAAAAGAGCTGGTGGCCCATGCGCTACATCGTCACAGTCCACGAGCTAATAAGCCATTTATTGCCCTTAACATGGCAGCCATTCCTAAAGATTTGATTGAATCAGAGTTATTTGGTCATGAAAAAGGGGCTTTTACCGGCGCTAATCAGGTTCGTCATGGCCGGTTTGAACAGGCCAATCGTGGTTCACTGTTTCTAGATGAAATTGGTGATATGCCTCTGGACATTCAAACCCGCCTGTTACGGGTATTGGCGGAAGGCCAGTTCTACCGGATTGGCGGCTATGCTCCTGTGAAAGTGGATGTACGGATTATCGCGGCAACCCATCAGGATCTAGAGCGCTTAGTACAGAAAGGCAAATTCCGTGAAGATCTCTATCACCGCCTCAATGTTATTCGTATGCAATTACCGCCTTTACGTGACAGAGTGGAGGATATCCCTCGCCTGACCCGCCATTTCCTACAACAGACCGCCAAAGAGTTGGGCGTAGAAACCAAGATTCTCCATCCTGACGCAGAAATGGCCTTAATGCGTTTACCTTGGCCGGGCAATGTTCGCCAGTTGGAAAATATCTGCCGTTGGCTGACCGTGATGGCCGCAAGCCAGGAGGTGCTGGTACAAGATTTGCCGCCTGAATTATTTGAACCCCACCATACCGAAACCGGCACAACAACATCTGTAAATACCGTACCTATAAATACCGCACCCGCAAATACGACACCTACAACTACAATACCGGAAAACTGGTCGCAGCTCCTTGCCCAGTGGGCAACAAATGCCTTAGAAAATGGTCGGCAGGATCTGCTATCTGAAGCATTACCATTATTGGAGCGTACCTTACTTGATTGTGCACTTAAGCATACTAAAGGCCATAAACAAGATGCTGCACGATTGCTAGGTTGGGGACGCAATACTATTACACGGAAGTTAAAAGAACTTGGGTTGGAGTAAGGATATATTCGCAAATCAGGCTATTGCCTATTTATGGATACCCCAATTTTATGGTTGAAACAGGGCTATAATCGCCCCATTTCTATCTCTCTTACCAGTGCTGATATATCTACACCGTAATTTATTGACGTTTCCGACTCTGGTCCGCATGCCTGCTCAGGAATCCGTTGATGTTGATAGTGGGGGTTCTTGCTCTGCTGAAAGCCCTTAGTAAACAGTATTTCAGCTCGCAATGCTTCAAAACTGTAACCACGACCAACATGGTTCACCACTCTAATCAAATTGTTCAGATTCTCTATATAAGCATTAGTGATCGGGTGGTCGAAGTAAGCAAAAACATCATCATGCCAGTTATCTATAGCTTTAACGAGTGGGTCAAAATACACCTTCATTTCAGGTGTTATCTGTCTAAGCCAAACATAGTAGGCTTGCTGTGCCTCGTACCTATTTTTGCAGTCCCATATGCCGAAAAATGACTCTTTCAACTCGTAAGCATAACCCAAGTCGGGATAGTTGAGTATCCAGTCAGAGAATCGCATATATTCAGCATCTGTCTGCTCATGGCGACGTTTCAGCAACACAAAGTGATTTTTCATCAGTTTTCGACGCTGCTGAGCTGTCAAGCCGCTTCTGATGGCCTTTAGTGCTCTTTCTAGTGACTCATTCGCCATACGGACAACATGAAACTTATCTATGATAACCGTAGCGTCAGGGATCATAGTAGCCACTGCTTCTCTGTATGGTCGCCACATATTCATAGCGACATAACGCACCTGATAGCGATCTTTTCGTTTAGTTAGGTAGCGCATAACAGTGGCTTTGTTATTGTTATCAAGCATATCAACAATGGTTTGCAGCTCGATATTGGCGATAACACACCGGGGTTTTATGATATGGATTTCATCAATACCCAGCCATTTAGGCATTTCAAAATTAAAGGTCTTTTCCAGTCTCTCGCAGGAGTCGTGAAATATATTACGAACCGTCTTTTCGTCCACACCTACGTCCTCTGCTACGCTGGAGAAGGTGCGGCGTAGACTCTCACGCTCAATGTATTGGATCAAACGGTGAGTCATTTGCCGCTTACCATCCTTGTGTGGTACTGGTTCCATAAACGTCTTACAACATATTTGACAACGGTAGCGGCGGCGATTCAGTATAATCCCTGTCCGCTTGCCATTGACAGGAGTATCCATGATCACCTCATCACGACGGCCAAAACCAACGATTTCAGGATGCTTGCAGTGGATGCAGTGAGTAGGTGGGTTGGCCGTCCCTACATGTACCCGGTAATCATGCTCCAGTTCGGAGACAGACAGGACGATATAATCAGGCCAGTTAAGGATGTTTGCCATAATAGCCAACTTATCTTTGTCAGTTATTCTACGAGCGTTACACTCCAGGTGATCAAAACATCCTCCGCGACCGATTTTATTCGCTTGATAATTTTCTGGCGTTCTGTTTTGTCGTGACACTGATGAGCCTCTTCAACAAGCTCTGCAAGGTTAGTATGCATCGTGTTAGTAATATCAAAATTAGGTAATGATAGATGTTTGAATACATCCGCAACTTGAATGGATACATTGTGGCTGTTAATCCATTCTTGAACAGTTAATGAATTCAATAATCCGCACAAATAATATGCTGTTTCTTTGTTATCAAAGGACGCAAAGTATACTTTGTGATCTGGAATATAAACACGTTCACCAACAACAGGTACATTCTGAAGGCTTGCAACCGCTGCATAAAACGATGAGGACATTTCTGGCCATATCACTTTCCATGGTTTGAAGGTGTAATCGCCAACATTATAAACAGCATGGTAAGGAGCGCCTTTCATTTGACGACGATAGGTAGAACGTTCCAGTAACAGTCTCTCGAACCCTTTAAACCATGCTAAGGTTTTTTTCATCTTAGGGGAATTCAACTGTACATCCGCACTCTCGTACTCTGCATTTGAAATACCTGTGTTTGGTACGAACGTAAACAGTCTTTGTTCAACATCATCGTAGTCTGGAGCATCAAGTTTCAAGTAACATTCATCAAAATCACTTGCTCCCTTAATTAAAGGATAAAGCATATTGGGCTCTACCCACTGAGTTTTCTGTGGCCCAATGTCTTTCCGTCCAGCCTCCGGGCGGCTTTGAATCTGAACGAGAGCGCCGTTGTTTTGCAAGATTGGAACAAAATAAACTCCGTTAAGATCCGTGGTGATCCCTTTCCGTCCTTTAGTCCATTTACACGGTGATGATAGATATTTAATCGCGTTGAAGCGCCCAGGAGCAAGAATTGCCCACGGAGAACCTTCATCACCAACCGGAAATGCTTCTTTTGTCGTATGAGAAATAGCTTTCAGCACGTCATCAAGAGGTGTGCAGGGCCTAATAGCTTTCCTGTGGCCAAGATTAGCTGACCATACCTTGTAAGCCACGGGGTATTGTACAGAGACGATGGATTTTCGAAACAGAGCAACAGACGTGTGATTGCTTGCATCTTCAAATGGTTTCAATTCCTTCATGTCATCAACAGACAATGGTTGAAGATAAAGAGAATCCTCTCGCTGTGAATCTAATTTAAATGTTCTAAAACCTGCTGACGATGGGTTCTTAAAAAGTGTGCCAGTGATGACAAACGCTAGTTTGCCACCTATATCCAGCCATTTATCGGAGACTGTGTAGGTTATCATGGCAGATATATCAAGTTCATTCCCACCATGACGCCTGGTCTTAGAAAAAATACCATAGTCTTCACACGTTGGTTTAACACGTTCACGATAAAGGTCAGGTAGCTTTGACCATCTAACCCAAGGAGGATTGCCAATAACTAAATCAAATTTACCTGCTGCCGCTGACCAGAAGAAGTTCCTGACAATCCGGAACCAAATACCGTTCCATTGCTTTCTGTGTAGATTTAACACTTGATCATAGGTGTGTCGGAGTGGCTTGTACCAGTTTAATAACTCTTCTTGGGTGACTATACTTGCTGCTATCAGTTTTTGACTGGATTTATCAAACTCTAATCCCTGCACAACGTCTTTGCCCATTCGTTCAAAAACAAAATCGAGACGTTCCCTGTTTAAGGCTAACTCAACAGGCAAGTGAATATTCAGTTTGGCTACCTGACTTCCGATGTTGTATTCAACAATTCTATTTTTTCCAGAGGGGATCTCCGCAGGTGAATAAATGGCATCAGCCATTAGTACAGGAACCTCAATATCCATTCCTGGGCATGCAGCGAGAAGGTCTGCAATTTCCATCAGGAAATTTACACGAGCAGTCTGAACAGCAAGCGGGTTCAAATCAAAACCCCATACACTATCACATAGGTTTTTGATGACCTTAGACACACTCCATCCTTGTATTGCCGCCAGCTCACGCTTTTTACGGATCACCGCCAGTAAGAATGCCCCAGATCCACAGGTAGGATCTAACACACGCTGCTCCAATAATGTGTCGTCAGCAGCTCTCTGAAGCGTAAAATCAACTAACCAATCTGGGGTGTAGAATTCACCAAGGCTCTGCCGGAGTTTGCCAGGAACAAGACCTTGGTATAGATCTCGCAAAACATCCCTTGTCCTAGATAAATGATCAAGCCGATATAACGATAGAACCGAAAGCAACCGCCTCAAGGAAGGTAGTAACGCCGGAACAACCTTGTTTCTAGCAAGGCCAATATACCAGCTAAAAATAGCCTCTTCGACAAAACCGTTAATGCCCGCTTCCCTGAAAATGGCCGATTTCTCGACAGAGTAGTCTAAATAATTAACCAGCTCATCATCATCTTTTTGCGCCGACATACTCTGAGCAGGTTGAGTCGATGATGTTAATCCGTGTGCTGATACAATCTCGGCAGCTAACAGTTTGATGAGAATCGAATTGTAAGTATGAATGACAAATAGCCGTGCGGATGTAGAATCTTCCGGCCAACCATTCCAGATAAATGCAATCTCTTTATTAATAGCCTCTGTTTGTGAAATCGACATATCAGCAACTTGGCCGTACAAAGTTCTCCACTCCTCAAAAAGCATTTTAACTTTGTTGTTGCCTTGCTGTTTTAAGTAGTAAAGCAAACCATCAGACATAGCTTGCATAAATTCACGGGCATTTGCTGACCCATGTCCAAAATCGGCTAATAGGTTCTCAGTTGTTAAGGCTTTTCGCGTATCGGAGACAAAAGCGTCAATCACCAAATCGACCGCATAGGTTGAAAAGGGAATCAAGTGTTGAGTATGAATCTGATCACCATGGACCTGAGCAAAACAAATGTGCTCACCGTCAATAGCTATTCCAATGAAATCAGATTCGGGAATTCCTGTTTTCGTTGACTCACACTGTATATATGGCAGAAGTCGTTCTTCTATGGCATTTTTGAAGCCAGCGCTATCCTTCTTGCCACGAAACAAACCCGGCGCTTTGAATTCAATGATTACGTGATTATAGCTTGAGTCTTTACGCCCGCGCTCAGCATTCAAATGAAATCCAGTAGCATCTTCTATCGCCTTCATCCAAATGTATCGAACTTCCTCTTCACCTTTCCAAGGCTTTAGGCGCTTTTCCTGAATAGCTTCGTATGCCTCTTGGCCCATTACGTACCACCTTATAAACCGGTGTAAAAATTTTCCCAATTATGAACCTGAACAATAATAGCATCAACCGTATAATCCGATTTTAAAAAATTTAACCAGATAAGGCTGACCAATACAGAATGCCGTGTCAACAATTCGGCAAGTTAGGGATCTTCATAACTGATTGACTGGCTGTATTATATCTGATAAAACCAGTATCAAACGTGATTAATTTACGATCAATCGAGATAATAGAATCGACAAAAGGCAAGATTGAGCAGTATCTATCACCCCCCAATTGAAAACGACAATTTTGTCCAAGTGAACAGAGCGTATCTGAAAAAATAGCGCTTCTTGATAAGGGGAAACTCAGTAACCTCAGAAATCCTGATATACCTAATTGAGAATGTAGGACACACAACCAAAGCAAGGAGTATGTAGCGATTTAACTCTGACCGAATATGGAGGTGTTTTGTGTGTCTGTATCGCACAATAAAAAATACTCAAAGAAATACGCAATATTTCAAGCTACTGTTATTGCCTCATTAAGTGAGCAAAAACTTAATTTAAAAAAATCACAACCTCTGTTGTGATTTATATTCAGACTAGTAATTATAAGGTTGGTTTAAGATGATGAAGTGGTGCCGGATTATTTTTGCGATTATTTTGTTTTACTCTCTTTTCGTTGGGATGATGCAAGTATTGTCGATCAATTTTTATGTTTTCCGTGATTACTTTGGATTGTGGGAGATTCCAGCCAAAGTGGCCGCTGTTATAGCATCTCTTTACGTTTTTTGTCTACTTGTTAAGTTTTTGCCTCTTATTATTGCTATTTTTATATGTAGCTTAGTTTTGGTGGTAAATGTATGGCATTGGTCATTATGGGTTTCGGTCCTTATACTTATTTGGCCGGTTATTGTTGTTTTAGCTTATTGCGTACTCACCAAAAGCCTGAAATATAATACATCAGACTTTTAGGAATAAGCAGGTCAGCGAAGAAGAAGTTGCTCGCGTACTTGCACATATGATGGATGATTGAATTTATATATGAAAAATAAAATATTTAGCAAAAGGTGGTTCAAAAATCTTTTTTATGTATTTATTAAAGAATTATTGTAGTCAAATATGCCCGTTATAGCCATTTTTATATGTGGGATTGTATCAGTGTATTTCTTCCCCGATGAATGGTGGATTGCATCTTTAATAGGAAGTATTGTAATTGTCGTTCTATTTCTTGTTCTTACATATTTAAGTGAAAGAAAAAAAAGCTAAGCATATACGCTTAGCTCAGACCGCTGACAAACCTCGTTGAAAATAACGTTTTTTTCTTTGAGACTGTAATTTAAATTGTGTAATTACCATTTTATTTAAACAGATATTAGGTAAATGAGGTTAAATGAAAACCGTAAAACCGGATATTCAAATGTAAAATAAAAAGACTTTAACGAGGTTAAAACCTTTTTATTTAAAAACCACCCTCTGAACAATCAAATCACCCTTGAAAACTGGCGCTGGCGAACCTGTTGGCGCAAATAAATATCAAAACACATACAGATATTACGAATCAGTAACCGGCCTCGCGGCGTTACCCAGATCTGTTTCTCATTCACTTCAACCAGTCCATCTTCAACCAGTGGCGCTAATAATTGCAAATCCTCCGCGAAATAGCGGGTAAAACTCAGTTCATATTGCTGCTCAATATCGATAAAATTTAGACGAAAATTACAGATTAGCGCTTTAATAACATCACGACGAATACAATCATCTTGGGACAGCGTTAAACCACGCCATAAAGCATGCTCCTGTTTTTCTAATTCCGCATAATAGGTTTTTAACTCTTTTTGATTTTGAGAATAGCTATCGCCCAACATACTGATAGCAGAAACTCCCAAGCCTAGCAGGTCACACTCTTCCTGAGTGGTATAACCCTGAAAATTGCGATGTAATTTCCCTTCTCGCTGAGCTACCGCCAGTTCGTCATCCGGGCGAGCAAAATGGTCCATGCCGATAAACTGATAGCCATTGTTTGTCAGCGTTGCGATTGTTTCTTGCAATATATCCAGCTTTTGCTCAGCACTCGGTAAATCATGTTCCTTAATTTTACGTTGAGCGGCAAATAAATTCGGCAAATGAGCATAATTGAAAATACTCATTCTGTCCGGTGATAACGCTAATACTCGCTCCAGAGTGAAAGCAAAACTTTCTGGCGTCTGTTTCGGCAAACCATAGATCAGATCAATGCTGGTGGAATGAAAACCCGTTTCGCGAGCACGGGCAACCAAAGCAAAGATAAACTCTTCATTCTGTTCACGATTCACCAGACGCTGTACTTCTTTATTGAAATCCTGCACCCCCATGCTCAGACGGTTAAAACCTTCACCGCGCAGGTGATCAATCATATCCAGTTCAATTTCACGCGGATCAATTTCAATAGAAATTTCAGCATCGGGCAGAAAATCAAAATGGTGGCGCAACAATCCCGTCAATTTACTGATTTGGTTTTTATTAAGATAAGTTGGCGTACCACCGCCCCAATGCATCTGACTCACTTTACGATCAGAAAACAACTTCGCCCGATCATGAATTTCCCGTTCAAGCCATTGCAAATATTCATCCGCTTTATGCTTTTGACGGGTGACCAATTTATTACAACCGCAGAAATAACAGAGCTTATGGCAAAACGGGATATGGAGGTAGAGAGAAAGCGGTCGTTCAGGGTAACGGGTAGCAGCCTGGATAAATGCCGCATTATCATACTGTTGATTAAATTCCAATGCCGTCGGATATGAAGTGTAACGGGGACCGGAATAATTGTATTTCTGGATCAAAGGCAGATCCCAAACGATGGCTTGCTCAGACATGCTTATTCCTTCCGATGTTTTTGCCCACCAAAACGTAACGCTTTCATATGCTTAATATGTTGCGCTGTTGTGACGCTGCGCAGCCGGGTTTTACGCCGCGATAATCGCCATAGTTTACCCAATAACCATAGCAAATAACATACTATTAGTATGGTTATTAGGGTTAATCCGCCTTTGATCATGGGAGATTAAATTATTTACCTTTCAGCAGTTGCATAATGTCATCCTGCCGCTCTTCTTCGTTCTCTTCCTCATCCAGTTGAATCCCCAACTCTTCCATCAGAGCGTCAATTCGATCTAGCGTGGTATCAATATAGTCATGCTCTTCTTTAGACAGACTTTCGCCATTTTCCAGACGTTCCAGCAATGCATCCAGACGATCGTCATTTTCCAACATGGCTAATTCTTGCTGTGGCGACAAACGTGGTTTTGTCTCAACTTTATTAGCAACGACAGGTTTTGTCGGTTGTTCCCCAACAATCAGCGGAACAGGTACTTTACTGCCAAGACGTGGATCACGTTGCTGCTTACCTGACTGATGTTTATCACCACTTTGCTCCTGATAGCGATTACCGGGCGAATTGCCACGATGTTTTTTCTCACGCTTACGTGCACGCCCTTCCGCATTTAATTCTTCGCGACTTTTTCTTTTCTGTTTACCAGCAGATGCTTTGGCTGGTGCTTTTTTCTTTAACGAGTTCATAGCCTGTTACTCAATTTGGTTTATCAGGGTATTGCTGCGCCGGAATCTAACAGAAACCGCACGTATAGAAAAGCGCCGCGAATAGCTCTTTATCTTTAAAAAAATATAGCCAAAATCTCTTATCATTCATGCATGGTTTAATCACCAACGAATATCCTATTAATCTTAACCTTCAATAAATGATCAATCGATATGCCTATTTTTGATACTTCTTGTTATAAATCCGTTTACTTGTGGGTAGTTAGTTATGCTTTGTTATGGATGATAGTGAGTTATTCATTCGATCCAACCGTGCCTTATGATGCCGTCGAAGCATTGAATTGGGGGAAAAACGGCGAATGGGGTTCACCTAAAAATCCGTGGTTAGTTGGTGTAATGATGCTGCCTGCTATCCATATAAGCGGTGTTTCATTGAGTTTTTACTGGTATTTCATTCACTTTACCGCTATCGCGATTGGCATGCTCGGTGTATGGCACCTGGCATTTCGGCTGACAGGGAAAAAAGAGCTGGCATGGCTCGCCATGCTGACATTGAACCTGTCCGGTATTATTAACTTCGATATCATCCCATATAACGATAATTATCTGCTAATTATGCTCTGGCCGTGGATTATGTTGTTCTTTCTGCGAGCCGTGTATGACAATCCACATTGGTGGCTGGCATTTGCTCTCAGTTCCGGGCTGGCGACAATGGGAAAATATTCCACATTGGCATTGGTTGGCTCGGTTTTTCTGTTGACGCTATTTGTACCTAAAGTTCGCCAATGTTACCGCCAACCCGCGCTTTATATCGCCTTGGTTATCTGGTTTATGCTGGTCCTGCCTAACTTCTGGTGGTTGTGGCACAATGATTTTGCCGCATTCAAATGGGTAGATTCACAAATAGATAGCGGATTTAATCTACATACCACCCGATCGCTATTATCAGTATTTTATCCACTGATTATCGTTGGCATTATTATTTACCAGCTTGGCGGCCGTATTAGCTGGCCGAAGGAACAACCGAACCGACTGGTAAACATGGTTATTCTATTGCCATTACTGATTATCTACTGCTGGTTCTCATTCAATAAAGGCGGAAGAATGACAGAATGGCTGCACCCCTTTATGTCTGTTTCATCAGCGCTGTTGGTTGGTTCTATTACCCGTTTTCCACAGAAACCACTACGCAATACCCTGAGAGGGCTGATTGTCGTCGCAATATTGATTGCGATGGGATATGTGTTGATTATGGCAACCAATATTCGCGGTGCGGGCCATAAATTCGAAGGCATCAAAGACTTTTCCCGGCAACTGGAACAACACTGGCATCAACTCTATCCAACTCCGCTCCATTATGTCGGAGGTGAATACTTACATCAGTGGCTGACTGTCTACGCCCCAAGTCAGCCAGAAACGATCCAACCTTGGACGTTAGAAGAACAGGCGCCGAATATCTACAACCGCCATGTTAAGGAAAGCGATATTGCACGTGACGGCGCTATTCTGGTAGGCGCAAAGGGAAAAACCTGCGAGCAAGAAGATTTTCACAGTGTTTTGCAAGACTGGTCAAAATTAAGAATAAATAGTAAGGAAGAATTCCTTTTCCAGCCCGAACCTGAAACTAAGCCAACAATAGTCTGTGTAGGTTTTGTGTCACCGGAAAAATATCAGTAGTTTTCTCTGCAAATTGAAAGCCTGATCTTAACAGGCTTTCAACTTTTCATGCGCTATTAGCCAACAGGCCGACTAACTTAGCATCATCCTGCGTAATGGCTTGTACATTATCGTTACGTAGCGCAGCAAAGGCCAGAGATGTGTCGTCATAAGAGATCACTTTGGCTGTCGGATAATGCTCGCGCTGATACTGCACGACTGCCAGGTTGGAAACGCAATACTATTACACGGAAGTTAAAAGAACTCGGGTTGGAGTAAGGAGATGATATCTCCATCCCTGTCGCCACTTTTCGGAATTTAATATATCAGATTCCCCATTAGCAGGATTAAATAACCGATCTCGATCACATTTTATACTATCTCTTCCAGACAAGAGAATAATACCACATTAGAATAGTTTAATTATGTTATTATTAAACTATCAAGATTATCTATGGGAAGCCGTTTTCTTTATCACCGAAGCCTAACAGGGCTTATGCTGCTAGCAATCTCTGAACTAGCCCATGCTTCAACACCGATCAACCCTGCGGCTCAAGAAGCGATCACGCAACAACAAAAAGCATTGCTGCAACAGGCCCAACAGCAACGGGAAACGCTGCGCAACAGCATCACCTTATCTCCATTACCCGATGTGGCGCCGAGTACAGCAGAATCTATCTGCCACACCATTCACCGGATTGAATTTGACGGCGCAAAAAGCCTGCCTCGATCAGTCAAACAGCACTTAACCCACCCTTATTTATCCCACTGCTTATCTTTGCAGGACATTAATGCATTGGTGCGAAAAACCACTCATGCATATATTGAACGGGGTTATGTCACTTCCCGGGCCGAACTCAGCGCACAGGATTTATCCTCCGGCGTTCTTATTATTACGGTCAATGAAGGCAAAGTTGAATCAGTCAGCCTGGACGGTGAAACACCTCTCTCGTTGAAAATGGCTTTTCCGAGCATAGTGGGTAAAACGCTTAACCTGCGAGATATTGAACAAGGCATGGAGCGTTTAAACCGCCTGCCGTCTCAACAAGTGACCATTGATATTCAGCCGGGAAAACAATCGGGTTATTCCGCAGTTATTTTAAAACGAACATCGATTCGCTTACCCATTAGTGCCAGTTTGGGAGCGGATAATAGTGGTCAAAAAAGTACCGGCGTCGGGCAAATCAATACCAGCGTGAATCTGGATAATCCATTACACCTTGCAGACCAGTGGTCATTATCTGCCAGCCACAACAGTGACTTCCGCAATAGCCATCAAAGCCGCAGCCTCTCCACCAATGTGACGGTTCCTTATGGTTACTGGTTATTCAGTTATCAATATGCATGGAATGATTCTTTTCAAAATATCCCGACGGGTTCACAAACCTATCGCTACACAGGTGACAGCCAGACTCACCGGCTGGCAGTAAACCGGACGCTATATCGTGATGGAAAACAGAAACTGGCATTGGATATGGGGCTGACACGCCGTCGGACCACCAATTTACTGGCAGAAGAAACATTATCCATCAGCAGCCCGACACTGAGCATCATCAATCTTGGCGTTAATTACAGCACCGTGCTGGCGGGGAGCTATGTCACTTTTAACCCGACAGTGAGCCACGGTTTACCAGCATTTGGCGCCACCAAAGATGATCCACGTTTTCCAGATGCGCCACGTAGTCAATTTCGCAAATTCAGTCTGAGCGCCAGCTATTTCATGCCGGTCACAGACTCCGTTTATTACCTCTCATCGATTTACGGCCAGACCACGCCAGACAACCTTTACGCCAGCGAACGTCTCTCGCTGGGCGGGCAATATTCCGTTCGGGGATTCAAAGAGCAATATCTCACCGGCAACCGCGGCGGATATTGGCGCAACGAGCTGAACTGGCGGGTATCAGAGCTTCCTATCCCAGGCGAACTCGCTTTAACCGGAGCGCTGGATACCGGCTGGCTACAGAAAAAAACCGGACAAATCGAGGGCGGCAATGTCACCGGCGCGGCTCTGGGCTTATCACTGACTCACCCGGGATTCAACCAGACCATCACTATTGGGAAACCCCTCATTCACCCTGATCACCTAAAACCGGATCACTGGGTCACTTATTGGTCAATATCACTCACTTTGTAACACTTAAATTAAGAAAAAGGGAAAATACGATGAATAAACGCAACAACTCGGTGGCGAGAGTCACGAGTTATCTTTTAATTTACCTTACCGCAATTCAGCCGCTACACCCGGCGATTGCCGCGGGAATAACACCGGACAATAACCATACTCAGGTACAAAACCAAGGCAATATCCCGGTTGTCAATATTGCCACGCCGAATAATGCGGGGATATCCCACAACACCTATAAAGAGTTCAATGTCGCCACTCAAGGCGCCGTTCTCAATAACGCCACGCAAGCGGCTAAATCACAACTGGCGGGGCAACTTAACGCTAACCCTAATCTGCATGGAAAAGCGGCGGAACTGATTATCAATGAAGTGACCGGCAACGGACGATCTAACCTGCAAGGCCAGTTGGAGATTTTTGGCAATAAAGCCAATGTGATGATTGCTAACCCTAATGGCATTACTTGTGATGGCTGTGGTTTTATTAATACTTCAAGCGCAACACTGACCACGGGTAAACCCCAATTTGATAAACAAGGTGCACTTGAAGCCCTGAAAGTAACAAAAGGCCAAATCATCATTGGTGGCAAAGGGTTAGATGGCAAGGCGACGGATTATGTCGATATTATCAGCCGGGCAACTGAATTAAATGGAAAAATTCAGGCCAATAACCTGTCTCTGACACAAGGCGCTAACCGAATCAGCTTAAAAGATGGCACAGTTAAACCTGTCGCTGGAGAAGGCACTAAACCACAATTAGCCATTGACACCAAAGCGTTAGGCGGCATGTACGCCAATAAAATCCGACTGGTTGCCACTGAAGATGGCATTGGCGTTAATCTGAAAGAGTTAACCAGTAATCAGCGTGATATTACTTTAAATGCCAATGGCAAAATTGAATTGGGAAATATTAACGCTAAAACAGACCTGAATATTGTTGGCAAAGAGACACATATTGCGCCCAATATTAAAGTACAAGCGGGACGGGATATTATCCTAGAAAATACCACACTGGATAATAAAGGCAGCGTGACTGCGGCCCGGGATATGAGAATATTTGGCGATACTGTGCGTAATAGCGGCAATAAAGCGTTACTACAAGCCAACAATAATATGTGGTTACAGAAGGACGCTCAAGGAAATAAAAGTAATCTGATTGAGAATAAGTCTGCGGCGATAAAGACGGTAAAGGGAGATTTAGTTATCAGGACCCAAAAACTTAATAATACACGCGATGTTTTTATTGTTAAAAATAATGAGTTAACGCCAGATTCAACAGATAAAAACCTGATTATTAATGAAACGGAAACCTGTGATTTTGGAGACCCGGTTATTCATGAGGCTGAATTAATCACTCCACTTCCTGATAAATGGTTTGGACGTGTTGATTTTGGCAAAGATAATACTACAGATGGGGGAATTCATATAAATCACGCCAGAAATGAAACCATCATTTCTGACAGCAAGCAACCTGGAGTGATAGCATCTGGAAAGAACATTTATATCAACAGTGATGAGCTATTGAATTTTGTCAGTAAGATGAGTGCCGGTAAAGATATTTTCTTGACAGGAATTAATTTTATTAATGAAAGCAAAATAACCGGCATGCTAAATAATTATATTGTATATACTGAGAAGGATACCAAAGGTAATGTATCTTCCCGTGGCGACGTATATATTAGAACATACTTTGACAGATCAGGAAACGTTAAAACATGGGAGGATAAAAGCAATATTATTGAACCAGCCAGTGTTGTTGCTGCCGGTAATCTTGTCGCTGATTTTAAAGATAATATTAATATTCGCACACCACTGCCATATGACATCAATGAAATGTCCCAAATCACTGTTGCAGGCGGTTATGATACGTTATCTGCTAAAAATATTGTCTTAAACTCAGGGAAAATCAACAGCAATAATATTATTAAAGCTAATAACGATATCACTATTTTAGCAACTGACGCTGTTACATTAAACACCGGGGAAGTTATTTCTGGTGGTGATGTATCTATGAGCGCCGCTAATAATATTGATGTATTGCAGAGTAAAATCAAGGGAAAAAACATTACTGTTATCAGCCGTAATGCTGATTTGAAATTACAAAGCAATGAGACTGCCGGATATTTCAATCATGATGGCAATCGAATAATCAGCAGCATTGAAGCAACAGGTGATTTATTGCTAAACGCAGGTAATAATATTATTCTGCGGGATATATTTTTAACTAAAAGCAATAATATTACCTTAACGGCAAATAATGACATTACCATTGATAATAACAATGCAGTACTGTTATCACATAAACGAATTGGCAGTATTATCGCTTACATTAAAGAGCAGGAACTTTTTAATCACATGTTATCTAAAGTGGGTAAGCTGGATGCAAAAAGTTCTATTGTGATTAATGCCGGTGGAAATTTATCGGCTAAGAGTATTCGTTTCTCCGCAGAAAAAGATATCAGTTTAACTTCTGCAAAAAGTATTGATCTGGCTCCCCGTGAATTATCTCCTTCACTGAGTAAATTATTCCCTTCATCACGTTCAGGAGAATTAAGCAGCCGATTAACCGCAGGAAATAATATCAGTGTCATCAGCGGTACAGATATTAATGGAAAGGCGGTTCAGATACAGGCAAACGGTAACGCATTATTATCTTCTGGAAGGAATATCACACTCCTGCCCCTGCTTTACTCTGCTATTACTTACAATGACGATGACAGACCTGAGCATTATGATGAACATAAAGATGACAGAAATTATGGCGCACAAATCCGTGGTACTAAAAAGCTGACACTGGCTGCCAATGGAGCCATTACCACTGTGGGTTCAAAGCTACTTTCTGATGGTGACATAACGATTACTTCTGGTGGTGATATACGTTTTGAGTCGGCTCGGAATCACTTCTACAAAGATCGCGCTGATTATTTCAAAGATAACAGCATCACAGAAACTTATACTCAACAAAGTACTGAATTAAACAGTGGTGGTGTGTTAACCGTCCTTTCAAACGGCAGTATTCTTTTT